>CAJCBL010000022.1 GCA_903960515.1 uncultured Verrucomicrobiota bacterium | reverse complement strand
GGTAAATTGCAGCGACAACGCGCCCGATGCGAGGACTCAATCGGTTTCGGTTCCTCGGAAAACGGTTTTAGGCCAATAACCGTGAAAATATGGGTCGCACCGACGGCAGGGCTGATTTCTCAGTCCGACAGGCTCCTAGGCTCCCGCACGGCAGGGAGAACCTGGTCACTCAGTGCTCACTGCGCCGAGCGATAACGATTTCCCCTCGCGGATATCCAGGAATCCCGGCGGGCTTCCAAGTGGGGCTCAATCGGGCCGCACGCCCCTCAGTGGACGCAGATAGATCAATGGTCCCGTTTCGCCAGCCGCGTAACCTCCGGCATGCCCATCCCCGTGCGCTGTGTCGTGGTCCACGGCACCAGCGGGACGAACCAAGATCAACAGATTACACCCTCCGGCCCTTCGCCGGCTACAGGAGTGTCACCGAGTCGAACGAAGTATCCGCGCGGTTATTGCAATCAAGCAGGAACTGCTTCGGGATTGGGATCAGCATCTCGTGGCCCATCGCTGGGCGCGGAAGGCGGGCAACTGATCCACAGAGCAATCTGGAGGACATTGAGCGAATCCAGCTTGCCCACGTACGGCTCGGTGCCGAGCCCGCCCCGGCGCCCTCTGGGGAAGGGGCGAACCGACACTGGCTGGTATCCACCGATCCGAACCGCAATGCGCGATCGGCATACAATCAGCTCACAGAGCCGCAGCGCGCCTACCGAATTTGGTGTAGTTGGCATACCGTAAATTCGGGATACCCCAGCGGTTGAAGGCCTCAAGCGACGGGCCAAACTTGGATCAGCGAAAGGATGATACCAATGAAGCCCTCGACCGACAAGAGCCTGCCCGCTTCGCCCATTGCCGCCCGAACCACGCCGGCAACCTTGTATCAGATCTTCCGGCAAACCCGTGCCGGGGCCTTTGTCCCCAGCTTCCAGTCCGACTCGCCCGTCATCTCCGTCGAATCCTTCCTGCGACAGTCCCCCGCCTTTGACTGCTGCGAAGTCAGCCGCTGGGATCAACGGTACCGGCGCGTGATCGCCGCAGTGCGGTCGACGCATACAAAAACCGCCTTCGGATTCCACGTCCTCCAACGCGAAGATGTCTTCTACGACCGTCGCTTCGCCGAGCTGACCCGCGAGGTCCATGTGCAAGAGTTTCTGAGCGCCCCCAAGTGGCTGGATCCCGCGATGGCGTGATCAAATCAATCCCACAAAACCCTAGGAGTCCCATGAATACCACAATGCCGCTTCCATCCGCCACCGCCTCCGTCGAGACTACAAAACCGGAGTGGCTGCGCCTACCCGCACCGGGCGCGCGCTGCCGCTACACCGGACTCTCTCGCAGCACGTTGAACGAGCTCACCATTCCCGGGCCGGCCAACGGGGGGACACCGCCAGTCAAGAGCGTTGTGTTACGCCGACGTGGCGCGCTCCGCGGGATCCGTCTGATCAACTACGACAGCCTGATGGCATACTTGGCTGAGCTCAGTTGAGCGTTTCTGCCCCGACACCCTGTCGGCTTTTCGGCATCGCCGGGGATCCTCCGACCGATCGTGGCAGTTGACATGAACCTAAGGGCATGGAGACGCCAACCAACCCCTTCCCGGGGAGCCAACTCACCGACATCAACGGCCTGCGATTCTGCGGGATCTTCCCCAAGGGCAAGGAGCCGTCCATCCGCACACTGCGGTCCTGGACGCAACTTCGACGGATCCCCCATCACCGCGTCGGGCACTTCGTCTACTACGATCCAAACGAGGTCTCCGCTCATATCCGAACCCATCTTCGGGTGCCCGCCCGCGGCGAAACCGACGCGACCCGGCGTTCTACGTTCAAGTGAACGAGAGCAGGACCGTCGTAGCATCAGAACCAAGGCTTGAACTCTTGTTACGTTTCCATATCACTTTGCAACAAGTGAGGGTAAAATGTAACACCACCTCTCGACTGATCCAGGCCGCGGACACCGCCAAGGCTCTCGGAGTCTTTCGTGCCCGCGACTTTGTCGCCGCTGGCTATTCCCGGGAGTATCTCCGCCGCCTCGTCAGTCGGAAACAGGTGCGTCAGCTCAAGCGCGGGCTCTATGCCTCCGCGGCCTTCGACGGAGACCACAACCAATCTCTCGTGGAGGCCGCCAAGAAGGTGCCGCGCGGCGTGGTCTGTCTGATCTCGTCCCTACAATTCCACCAGATCGGCACGCAATCGCCCCACCAAGTCTGGCTGGCGGTGCCTAGGGGCACCAACTTCCCACGTGCTGGGAAACTGCCGTATCGGTTCTGCGAGTTCTCGGAAGCCTCCCACGCCTTCGGGGTGCAGGAGCACAAGCTGGCCGGCGGTACGGTGCGCGTCTTCTCCCCGGCGAAGACCGTCGCGGACTGCTTCAAGTATCGAAACAAGTACGGCCTCGACGTGGCTGTGGAAGCCCTGCGCGAGGGTTGGCGGGTGAAGAAATTCACCATGAACGAACTGACCGCCGCCACCGAAGTCTGCCGTGTGCGTCGAGTCGTCCAACCCTATCTGGAGATGCTGACATGAGAGGCTCGAAAAACATCGCCGCCTCGATGAAAGCTCGCCTGCAAAACGTGGCGGAACACCGCGGCGAAGAGTTCAACCTAGTCCTCGCCCGTTACGGAATCGAACGGCTGTTGTTCCGGCTGAGTCAGTCCCAATACGCCGACCGTTTCCTGCTCAAGGGGGCGATGCTGTTCGCCGTCTGGGACGACAAAACCCACCGCCCTACTCGCGATCTCGATCTCCTCGGCTTCGGCCCTACGGAAAAGGAAGCGCTGGCCCAAATCTTCCGGGAGGTGGTGGCTACACCGGTGACGGCCGACGGGCTCCTCTTCGACCCAGACTCCATCGACGCCGACGCCATCCGAGAAGACAACACGTACGGCGGTGTCCGTATCCGAATCATGGGTAAGCTCGGCTTAGCAGAAATCCCGATTCAGGTCGACGTGGGCGTCGGGGACGCCGTGACGCCCGCGGCCGAAATGACCGTGTTCCCGGTGCTGCTGGATTTCCCAGCGCCCCACATCCGCGCCTATCCCGTTTACACGGTCGTCGCCGAGAAGTTCGAGGCGATAGTCAAACTCGGCGCCACGAATACTCGGATGAAGGATTTCTACGACCTGTGGTTTCTCTCCCGCCGGTTCGAATTCGACAGCGCAACACTGCGAAAGGCTATCGAGGCAACGTTCTCCCGACGGCAAACAAACCTGCCCTTGGCTCCGGAGCCCTTCACCGATGCCTTCGCAAACGATGCGACCAAACAAGCCCAGTGGTCCGCCTTCTTACGTCGCAACGGGCTGACCGGTGCCTCGACGCAATTTGGAGAAGTCGTCGCCCTGCTGCGAGTGTTCATCGAACCGATACTGTCTTCCTCGGGTCACGCCAAACAGTGAGGCCACAGACGCAGGACTGTCGACCAGCCGGGGCGACCAGGCCCGACAACGACAACTACACGACTAAGTCAGGGAGTGATGGCGCCCCCGGGGGGGCCAAGCAGCAAACCAAAGTGAGGTCGTGCGACTCCTCCATCAGTCCGCGAGCCTAGCGTAAAGATTCATGAACCAAGTGAGTTCCTTGCGCAGCAGGCGACGGGCAACAGGCGACCACTGCTCGACCGGGCAGCGACGCGTTCGCTGCCGAAACCACTGGCGGAACAAATCCAAACCGCGGACATAAACGACGGTCGGATCCTCCGACTTGAGTGGATGGCGCCGGCGCTTCCGCTACGACTGAACCGCCACCGTTGCGGGAGTTGTGCTACTTTCTTCTATACGGTCCAGGACAGCAATACGCACTCGGCGACAAGAGGCCCGGGCCCGCACATTGCGGCAACCGCGTGGCGGAGGGAGATCAAAGAGATCGAGCCATCCAATGACTTGCTGTGAAAACCACGCCTTCGTAACGCCGTGCCGCCGCGCCAGGGCCGATTGCGAAAGCCCCTCCAGCTCCATCAAACCCGAAGCGAAGCAAAGGGTGTCGAAAGCCAACAGCGGGTTAGTATGCGAGCGAACCCGGGCGCAGAACGAGGAAAGCGCGTCAGCCGTGGCCATGCGAATCTGGACCTGCACATCGGTTGCCCCTGGCAGTTCATCGGATTCCGGCACAGCGGTGACCGCAAGGACGCCCTGATCGTCAACCTTGCCGGTGCTCCGCTTCGCATCGGGTTCATCGAGATCGCGTGCTGCAAGGGCGGCATGTTCTTCAGGAGGGAGGGAGGAGATCCAAACCCTGTAGGCCTGGACGTATGCTGCATCGCTGTGGAGCTGCTTTTCGGTGGCGTTCATGGGAGACCGAGCGAAGCAGATCTCGCGGCGTTCCGTGACACGGTCCTGTGGGCGCAATGGAGTCGACGCAGTCCGCGCTCGCCCGCCGGGCTCAAGCGAGCCGGCTGGGTTCGGGCTCAGGTCGTAACCCTGCCACGGGACCAATATCGCCGATTTGGCTGACCAGACGTTCGTTGCGCAGCATCCCGAGTCGCATTCTAGTAAGAAATACAGGGGCGTTTTTCTTACTGCTGGAGCCGATTCATTCCAACACGGGCAAGTTGCCGATCGCCTTCCGCTTGGTCTCGTCATCCACGTGCGTGTACTGACGACTCACCAACTCAGACTCGTGGCCAATGATATCACGCACGACGGATTCCGGCACACCGGCTTTCTTGAGCCACGAAGTGGTGTTATGGCGCAGGCTGTGGAAGGACAGCGCACTGACGGTGCGCTTCACCGAATGCCCCTTGCCGCTGTTCTTGTCCTTGGGCTGCGGCTTGGCGAGTCCCGCCGCCACCAACAGAGCGTGAAACTGCGATGAAAGCCCCCGCGACTCCCCGTCGGCATCTCCCTTGTCCTTCGCCGCCTGCGGAAACACGTGCGCATCGGGATCCGTGGCGCGGTGTTTTTTCAAATACGCCAGGAAGGGCTTTGCAATCGGGATCACCATGTCGCGACCGGTTTTCTGGGAGCGAAAGGTGAGCAACTCGGCCGGCAGGTCGATCATGCGATTGTTGAGCGAAGCCAGATCGCCCAAGCGCTGACCGGTGTAGAGCCCGCCCAAGATCAACCCCTTCCACTCGCCCTTCGCCACGGCAAGCAGTGTCTTGAGTTCCGCGGCGGTGAAGGGCCGGCGCTCCGGAGCGTCGACGGCCTTGCGCTCCTCCAGAGTTCGGACTGCCGAGCCGGGGTTGTCCAACCGCAGGCCATCACTCACGGCCTGGTGGAACGCCGTGCGCAGAATCTTAAGATCGGTGTTGGCCGTGGAAGCGCTGAGGTTTTGCGCGGTCTTGTCGCGCAGGGCTAACAGGTCGCGCTTGTGAATGTAGGCGATGTCACGGTCGGCCCGCTCGCCCAGGTAATCGATCAGTTTGTCGACGGCACTTTCGTAGCGCTTGTGGGTGCCCGGGCTGGTCTCCGCCTGCTTGGCCACCAGCCAACCGGCGAAGAAAGTGCGGGCCGTGGCGTGATAGAGCGGCTCGCCGTGGATCTGTTCGTAAATATCCGATACGACTTTCCGGGCTTGGGCCTCGGTCAGCTTGATCCGGTAGGCCGACTCGAACTTCTGGGCCATGCTGAGGGCCTCACCATGGTCGGTGGACTTGGTGGAGCGTTTGCGCTGACGCCCGCTTTCATCTGTAAAACAGGCGGTCCAGAACCGGCTCTCGGGATGCTTCCAAACGGAGGCCATGGCTAAGAATGAGGCTAAGAATGACGGGGAAGGTTAACGAGGGCGGCGACTTTCGCAACCCGTTCACTACCAGCATAACTAATTTAATATCAATGGCTTACGTAGAGACCGGGGTTCGAATCCCCGTGGGGACGCCAACTAAGCCGCTCTTTATGAGCGGCTTAGTGCTATCCGGGGGCTGGGTTGCCAGTTGACGTGGCAACCTTCGCCCAAACTCCGCTGATCAAGGTGACCGCTTAGCCGTGACGATACCGACCAGAGGCGAGTGACCAGAGCCGAACCACCAGTGATCGGCTCAGAAGCAGGCGTGCTTCCGAGAGCTTGCTCTGTGGTCAGGCCCTCGGCGCTCTGCTCTGGACTCCCGACCGAATGGTTACGGCTCAGGCGGGCCCACCCCAAGCGTGCATGGCGTCTATTTGGCGTGTAGCGACATCGCTCCGCCATCCGCGCACCGCGCTGGTACCGGCCGGCGCCCATTTGCCATCCCAGAGGAAATCCCGCGCGGAGCAATGCCGGCGCCGGAGCGCCACCCTACCCTTTTCGCCCCGAGTACAGAACTCCGATACCGGCCAGCACGCTTAGCCCTCCGGCGATCATGTACCAAGTATGTTCGGGCACGCGGGTCTCGCCGTCGAAGCGGCGCGCAGCGCTGGCGAGCGCGCTTTGGGTTATCCCCTTGATCGAATCCCGCCGCAACCAGCCGGTGTGAAACAACCACACCCCGCCACAGATCAACAGCACTGCAATTAGCGTCTTCATGCTTCAGAGATGGGTCCGCTCAGCTTGGGGTCTCCTCGCCGGGCAGCGGCGGTTGCTGCCCGGCGGCGCGCAGCCCGCTGTGGCTGCGGCCGTACCAGAAATAGATCACGCAGCCGATCACCAGCCAGCCAATCAGCCGCCACCAGTTCTCCTTCGGCAGCGAGAACATCAGCAGCGCAGAGCTGGCGATGCCCAGCAGCGGCACCAGCGGAGACAGCGGCACCCGGAACGGGCGATGCGCCTTCGGGTGTGTTCTCCGCAGGATCAGCACTGCGGCGCACACCACGACAAACGCCAGCAGCGTGCCGATATTGACCAACTCGGCCAGAATGCGCAGCGGCACGAACCCGGCGAATACCGCCACGCAGCAGCCCATCACGAGCTGCGAAATCCACGGAGTACGGAAACGGGGATGCACCGCGCCAAACACCTTCGCCGGCACCAGCCCGTCGCGCGCCATCGCCAGCATCACCCTGGGCTGGCTGAGCATGAGCACCAGCAGCACCGAGGTGATGCCCACCACCGCACCCGCGGAGATGATGAAGTGGGCCCAGGGCAGGCCCTTCTGCCGAAAAGCGTCTGCCACCGGTGCCTCGATGTTGATCTGATCGTAGGGAACCATGCCAGTGATCACCGCCGCCACCGCCAGGTAGAGCAGCGTGCAAATCACCAGCGAGGCGATGATGCCGAAAGGGATGTCGCGGCGCGGGTTCTTCGCCTCCTCGGCGTGGGTGGATACCGAGTCGAAGCCGATGTACGCAAAGAAGATGATCGCCGACCCCGCCAGCATGCCGAGCGGTTCGCCCCCGGCCCCGGTCTGTCCGAGAATGGTTTTACCGAAAAGGCTCAGGCCCGTGTACCCAAACGGCGCAAACGGATGCCAGTTGGCGGGATCCACATAGAAGGCGCCCAGCCCGATCACGAACACCACCACCGCCAACTTCACCACCACCATGGCGGTGTTGAAGCGGGCGCTTTCCCGGATGCCGCGGATGAGCACCAAGGTGAGTACCGCGGTGATCAATACTGCAGGCAGATCAATGACCGACCCGGTCGCGACGATGCGCCCCAGCCCGGGATCATAGTCAAAGGGCGTCTTCGCGAGAGCGTGAGGCAAGCGCGGCAGAAACGTGCCCAGAAACTCCTGGAAGTACTGCGACCAGCCGTGGGCGACCGCCGAGGAGGCTATCGTGTACTCGAGAATCAGATCCCATCCGATGACCCACGCCACAAGCTCGCCGAGCGTCGCGTAGGCGTAGGTGTAGGCCGAGCCGGCCACCGGCACCATCGAGGCGAACTCCGCATAGCATAGCGCGGCGAACACGCAGGCCAGCCCCGCCACCACGAAGGAAAGCATGATCGCCGGCCCGGCCTTGTCGTGCGCCGCCTGGCCGGTGACCACGAAGATTCCGGCGCCGATCACGCAGCCGATACCGAGGCTGGTGAGTTGCAGCGGACCGAGGATACGGCGCAGGCGGTTCTCGCCATCGGCTTCCCGGTGCAGTTGGGCGATGCTTTTGCGTGCAAAAAGGTGTTTCATGCAGTGGAGGCGGCGCAGTGCGAATCGTAGGTGTAGCCTGATAGGTAAGCCTCTCAAAATAGTCCAGCGCTCGGCTACAGGCTGGCGCCACGCCTCACGTACTCCTACGAAATGGCACGCCGGCCCCCGCCCACTCGCTTGGCCCGAAACCCGGCCCGCCTCCGGTAACGCCCCTTCCACCACGATCGGAATACCGCACAGCAGCCGCCCCTGCATACTTCGTGGAGAAGCATGCGGAGCGGCGGCCCTCCCGCAGTACTCACCGCCCACCGTACCAGTCGATCTTGCGAGTGACCCACATCGCCACCCCGAGCAGCGCAAACAGCGCGGCCGTGCCGGCGAGGAGCGCATAGTCCTCCAGCTGGAGGATGAAGTAGAGGTATCCATAGGTACCCGCCACTGCGCCTCCGATCACCAGGCAACGCCGCCCGGTCTTGAGCACACTAGCGCTGTAGCCGGTGACCAGCAGGGTGCTGGCCGCCGCCGCCGCGCCGTACGCCAGCCCCGCCGCGACAAACTCGCTGAGCGCGAGATAGCCGAGGAAGAACAGTACCAGCGCTCCTCCGACCATCATGTATTGGAGAGGATGGATGCGCAGCTTCGCCGTCACCTCGAAGAGGAAGAAGTTGGCGAACACAAGCACCAGGAAGAGCACGCCGTACTTGATCGCGCGCTCGACCAGCCGGTAGGCATCTACGGGCTGCAGGAGCGTCACGTCCACCACCGAGGCCGCGATCTGCTGGTAGGCTACGGCCGTCTGCCCGGCGGCGTCGCTCCACTGCTGGGGATAGCCGCGCCCAAAATACGACTGCTCCCAGGTAGCCTCGAAGCCCTCGGGCCCGACCGTGCGCCGCGCCGGCAACGCCGCTCCGCCAAAGCTCGGGTCGGCCCAGCTCGACTTAAGCGTCACCCGATTCTGGGCACCCACCGGCGCCACCGCGAGCCGGCGGCTGCCCTGCAAGGTCATCTCCAGCGAGAAGCCCACCCCATCGGCCAACGCCGCGGTGGCGTTCACCGGCGCCTCCAGGGTATCCACCCATCCATCGCGCGGCGTGCCCGGCTCCAGAGTCACCGCCTGTTCACCCCACTGCACCACCGGGGCCGAGCGCAACCCCCGGGGGAACTGGAGGCCGACAATGATCCGCCCCTTCGTCCAGTCATAGAGCGCGCCATCCACCCCGAGTGACGCCGGCGCCGGCCGGAAACGGCCCCGCACCGCCAACTGCGTCTCGTAGACCGGCACGGTGAAGATGCCACGGTGCCGCAGGGAGGGGGCCAGCCGCCCCGACACGTCGAGTTCGCTCGGCAGGAAGTAGGCCCAAGCCTTCGCTGTACGTATCTCCTCGGTACGCACCGGCACCCCGCGCGCATCGGCCACCTCGCGCACCGTCTTCGCCGGGTAGGTGAACGGCACCGCCAGCACAGGGCCGGCCAGCAGTTGCTCGCCGCCCCAGGTCTGCGCGATCTCCTGCTCGGCCTGCACGCGGAAACCCAACCGCTCGACGCGCACGCTGTCCACCAGCAGCAGCGCGAGCCAGAGCAGCCCCAGCAGGGCGCCGATGGCGAAGAGCTTGAGCCCGGTGGAGACAGCCTTGGGGCTGTTTGAAGTCGCAGGAATTGGAGGCGGCAGGACAGGAGGAGTTTCCATCCCGCCATCATCTCCCCATCCGGTGAAGCGACGATGAAATCCCGATGAAAACGAAGCGAATACGCCCCGCCCTCCACCGGGGCAATCCGAGGCGGGCCGTCAATGCCCAACCCGTCACCAAACTGCTCCACCGGCGAAACCCGCCGGTTGTCGACCAATCCCGAGTCCCCGCTCCCCGGTCCTATCCCAGCCCTATGCCCCGCCACACCCTCCGACCGTGT
>CAJCBL010000021.1 GCA_903960515.1 uncultured Verrucomicrobiota bacterium | reverse complement strand
CGTGGTTCCTGTTGGCCTTCGTGCGCACGATGCAACGCCGCCAGTGGCGCTGGCTGCTGTTGTGCGCGCTCTGCGGCGCCGCCGCCGGCGTAATCAAAAGCCTGGTGTGGTTTGTCTGGGTGGTGCCGGCGGCCGCCTTTGGTGCGTGGTGCCTGTGGCGCGACGTCCGCAGCGCCCAAGGTTGGCCCAAACTGGCCCGCACTGCAGCCTGGGGCCTGGGCACCATGGTCGTCCCCGTCGCCGCCGCGCTCGCCTGGACCACTTACGCGGACCTCGTCAAGGAAGCCCACCCCTCCGCCTACATCTTCACCTCCCACAATCTCGCCTGCGGCAACTATGGCACCTTCAGCCTGGCGACGCATTTCTCCGGTGAGGTCTGGCGCACCCTCTTCGCTCGATGGCAGGAGTCGATCCTGCCTGCCTGGGTACTGGGGCTGATCGTGCTGCCGGGCGTCGTATTCCTGCCCAAGGTGCGCTGGCACATCAGCGCCGCCGCCGCCCTCTTCATCGTGGCCCAGCAGCTCATCCCCCTGGCCTATGCGTACCAGGATTACTACTTCTACGCCTGCGCCGCCTTCGGCACCGCCGCCATCGCCTTCACCCTCCACGGCCTGCTCGACTCCCGCCTGCCGCGCTGGCTCTCGGCCCCGCTTGTGCTCGTGCCCCTGGCGGTGCTGTTTGGAAACTACCGCACCGACGCTCTACGCCCGGCATCGTCGGTTTCTTGTTACTACAAGGACCAGGCCGTGCAGAGCCCCGGCGGCTCCGGCCTCACCGAGACAATCAAGGCATACACCCCGCCCGACAGCGTGATCATTGTAGCGGGACAAGACTGGAGTTCCATCATCCCCTACTACGCCCAGCGCAAGGCGCTCATGATCCACGCATCCCTCTACGGCGACAGGAGCTACCATCAGCGCGCCTTCGCCGACCTCGCTAACGAGGAGGTCAGCGCCTTGATTCTCAGCGGCAGCCAGCGTGGCAATCGCGAACTGGTCCGCCTCGCCGCCGCCACCTTCAACCTCGACGACCACCCCACCTACACGCATCCCGACGGCGACGTCTACATGAGCCTGTTCAACCGGGAGCAGACCGTCCGCCGGCTGCACGAGAACCATGGGTACAACGGCATCAGCACCACCGCCCAGTCGATGCCGCTCATGATAACCGGTCCGCTCATCCCTGCCCATCCGGGAACAGCCCGCAAGGCATTCGAGATGATCACCCCAGCACCTTCCAGTTTTCACCTCGCCTGCGGCTACGACCTCTGGACGGTGGGCGACCGAAAAGTTCTGAATCTCCACTCCAGCAGCGATCTCGTGGTACAGCCTCCAACTGGGGCGACGCACATCACCTGGCTCTTCGGCATCCTGGCAAGCGCGTACGAACGGGAAGGCGACAAGACCGACGGCGTCGAGTTTCTGATAGAGGGCGAGACCCCCGGCTGCTCCCCACGCACGATTTTCCGACGCCTGCTCGCCCCGACATCATTCGCCGCAGACCGAGGGACCCAGACCATCGATATCCCCTACCAACCGCTCTCCGGCGAACAGCTCATCTTTCGCACCCAGCCCAACGGAACCCCTTCCTTCGACTGGGCCTACTGCTCAGCCATCGCCGTCCGGTAACGGCACGCAGCCGACATGCCCACCACGCCATCCACCTCCAACAGGCGCCTCAACGCCTTCCTGATCGTGCTGTTTTGCGCGGCGCTGGCCGCGCACTTCCATTACGCCACGATGAACTGGAGCTTCCAGTTCATGGCCGGCCACGAGTTCCGCCAGACCCAGACGGCGCTGATCAGCTACTACATCGACAAGGAGAACAACTTCTCCCTCGACTACTCGGTGCCGATCCTGGGCAAGCCCTGGGTGCTCCCGCTGG
>CAJCBL010000020.1 GCA_903960515.1 uncultured Verrucomicrobiota bacterium | reverse complement strand
GGTGCTCGGCTCCAGACCGCAATGTCGGGCACGTACCGAATATTCGGTATGCCTGTTTTAGAGTTTTAAACACGCTTGGTCCAAATCCTGCGGACACTGCGGCCGCCAGAGGCGGCGCACTCGGGAGGCGCCACTCACCCATCCAGGTCGATCTCGAGCTGGCCGAGGCGGCGCCGTGGCGCTGCGACCTGTGGCTCCAGAAACCGGATCTCGGTGGCGAAGGTGTCCGGCTCATGCTCGGGGAGGGCGTCGAGTTCGGGGCGGGCTCGCACCCGCAGCAGAGTCTGCTCTTCAATGGCGGCAAAGAGCGGGTCGAGGTTGTGGCCGCGTATCTCCACCAGCCAGGCACCGATCTCCACCTGGATGAGGCCGGGCTCGGCGTATTCCCAGCGCGCCTGCACAAAGTCGCTCCAGGGCAGGTTGCGGCGCAGCAGTTGACCGTCGTCGAAGGTGACGTGGCTGGGGCTCTCGCCGGCGTCGAAGTGCATCACCGGCCTGCGCAGTGTGCGGAGTTCGTTCATGCGGCGAGGTTCTCCGAGTAGCCGTTGCGAAGGCGTTGAAATTTCGCGACGGTTTGCCGCCACGCGGCCTGCATCCGGGCGCGCACCCGGCGGGCGGCCCGCTCGACGAGCACCTCGCGCTGGGCGATGCGCTGGCGTTCGAGAAATTCGCTGGCGAGCTCGCGGCCCGGGTCGGGCAGGGTCAGCCGCTTCATGATGTCGATCTTGCGCGAGACGTAGATCGCATGGGCGCCGCGGTAGCGCGTATTGGCCACATAAAACTGCCGGCGGGAGAGCGAGCGGGCCGCCACGGCGCCGAGGACCAGGATCGATTCCTCTGCGGTGCTGCCCTGTGCGCGGTAGGCGGTGAGCGCATGGCCGTAGGTCCAGGCGGCGAAGCCGGCGGGCAGCTCCCGGCCGTCGGTGAAAACAATCCTATTTTCGGTTACGCTGGCTACGTCGCGAAAATCCCCGTTCGCCAGGCCGGCCTCTTCGTCGCGGCCCAGGATGAGCAGGCGGTCGCCGGCAGCCACCGGCAGGGTCTGTGCGCGGCCCACGTCGAAGGTGGCGTGCTGTTGGCGGGTGATCTTTGCCTCTTGTCCGCCGGAACCTCGCACGCGCAGCCCGTCGGGCAGGATCTCCAGCACCTCGGCGGCGGTGCCGCGTTTGAAGCAGCGCGAATCGCGGGCGAAGAGCAGCCGGTCGCCGACCTCGTACTGGTCCCAGTGCAGCTTCTGCTCCTCGGTCCAGGTGAGAGGCTGCACCGCCTCGCGGGCGACCTCGGCCTCGCCCAGCAGTCCGGCGGCGCGCAGGGCCGGGCGAACATGCGTGTTGAAGCGTTGGATTTCTTCCCAGAAGGGGATCACGGCGAGGGTGTCGATGCCCTGGAGGCGGTTGCGGGTGTAGTGCTCGGCGGCGTGGGCGAAGAGGCTGTCGTCGTCGCCCTCCTCATGAATCATCCCGCGCCAGTCGGCGAAGGCGAAGGCGCGCTGCACCTCGTCGGAGGCCAGCAGGCGGCTGAACTCGCGGTCGGCCGCGCTGCGCTGGCGCAGCACCTCGGAGAGGCGCACGACCGGCGTATACGAGCTGCGGATCACGTTTCGCAGGGCGTCGCCGCGCTGCACGCTGTAATGCTG
>CAJCBL010000019.1 GCA_903960515.1 uncultured Verrucomicrobiota bacterium | reverse complement strand
ACTTGCTGACTGAGACGTAACCATTCATTCGTAGGAGCGTGCTTGCACGCGATTCAAAGCGCAGATCGCGTGCAAGCACGCTCCTACGGCGGGCACTTCGTCAACTTCTGTAAATCCAACTGCTGTCTTCAGTCCAAAATGATCAGTTCACAGAAGTACACGAAGGCAACAAAGAGCGGAAATTGACTGCGACGTAACCATTCATTCGTAGGAGCGTGCTTGCACGCAATTTGAAGCGCAGATCGCGTGCAAGCACGCTCCTACGGCGGGCACTTCGTTATCTTCTGTAAATCCAACTCCTGTCTTCAGTCTAAAAAGAGCAATGCACAGAAGGAAACGAAGGCAACCACGAGCGGACGATCACTGACCAAAGAGGCACTGCCGCTGTTTAAGCTACCGCTAGATACCTACCTATGAGTGCGCCCGAACACCGTTGTCTGGAGCCTATGCGTAGCTTGCGCGCCGTGCCGGCGAGGATCAGACGGAGCCGGGCCGCGACACAACCAAACATTATGGTTTGCCCCCTTCTGCTTGGCCGGCCTTCTGCACCCTTGGCCTGGCCTACACCAAGCGCACGGGATAGAAGGTAACCTGAGCTGCAAATTCGAATGTGCTGATCGTCTTCCGAAACGCCTGCGAAACCACGAGCAAGTGCCGCCCCCAGTTGGGCTTCCCGAAATCGCCGATCTCTTCGCGGGTCCAGGCAAGATCGAATTCACCCATAGCTGCAACCTCTCTCCGCGAATAACGTAACTCCACCGGTTCATAGCCATCCCCATCGTAATAAATATATCCGCCTATATCCGCAACCGGAAGCAAGCACTCGGGCATGCGGAAATCCGTATCAAGTTCCCAAAACCTGGCCCGCGCCTTCTCAGGCTCATTCCATTCCAATGGATGAAAACGCAGTCCGCGCAAGCGAGCTTTCTCCATTTCCTCCCGCACCCAATCGTTTACGAAATGGTTTAGAGATCCATTCACATAACCAATTGGTTGCTTCCAACCGAGTCCCGTAAAGTTTCCGACTTTATTCACGTCGCCAACCCACCGCTGCCCATTCCGGCTTACGAATTCAGCGATAGGCCAATCTCCCCAAAGTAACCCTACGTAGAGCAGCTCCGCTGAATCCAGGTCCTCAACATCGTACTCACGTACCCGTCTAATCTGGTACCGATCATCACAATCGCTCCTAACGCACCTATATTCCGGGTGCCACCCCGCAATCCGCAGAAGTTCAACAACCCTATCGAATGCTGAATTTGGCAATAATGCGTTGATCAAAATGAGGCCCTTCCTCTCGGTCTTTGCAGGCGGGCTTCCACAAATGCCGCCGTCGAATGCAACCTGAGCCAACTTCACAAACACATCTCCACCGACCTGCGGAACATACGGAATCCGAACCTCCTTCTTCCTAAGTATCTGAATTAGTGCGTATTCTTTCATATTAGTCAGGAATAGCTACTGTCGAAGATTGTGGCAGATTCCTCCTCAGCCAATCGCGTGTCGCAGGCCAAAGGTTAAGACGCTTAAACCGATCGTCTTCGACATACAGGGTCGGATTGGGGACAGGTCAGTTCTGGCGGTTTGCGGGTCCCTCGGCGGGAGGGGCTTTCATGCGGTAAGTCTGGCCTTTAAACACGCCGGTGCCGCCACGGTGGAGCAATACGAAGGGCCATTTCGCCCGATCAGAAAACCAGAAGAATCGGTGGCTACCCCGTCCCTGAACCGGCACCGGGGCTGATCAATACCCGAGACTCACCCGATCCACCCAAACCTTGCCTTTCTGTCCGCCCAAACTAAACGAAAGCTTGCTATCCACATCATCGAACGGAGCCGTGAAGACGAAGGAATATTGTGTCCACTCCGTTTTGAGCGCAATACTCTGGCGGGAGTACTCGGTGTAGGGCGAGTTGGTCTTTTGCACAACCACCGAAATGGGGCGCGCCGTTTCGGCCTTGGCCATGAAAGTCACCACATACAAGCGATTCTGCACCAAGGGCACTTTGCTTTGTACGAGCTGTACATACCAATCGACACTCGAACTGCGGGTCACCTTGACCAGCGCGCTTCTGCTGCCCTCACCGGCCGTCGTCGTATCGCGGGAATAGGTCGCGCTTGCTCCCGTTTTCACATCCAAAGACCAGGGCAGCGAACCGTTCTCAAACGAAGAATTGAGCAATAGATTGTTCGTAGCCGGAGGCGGGATAGCCGCCCCCTTCTTCCACACCCGAATATAGTCGATGTCGTAGTTCGCCGGAAATGCGGTGCTGGCGTCTGGGCTGCCGGCCCATGCCCCGCCGATCTGCAGATTAGCAATCAAGTCCATCCGCTTGCGGCTGATGATCGACGCATCGCTCACGCGCTGACGTTCCACTCCGTCGACATACCAAACGATCGCCGCCGGGGTCCAGTCCACAGCAAAGGTGTGATAGCCTTGGGAGTAGTCCGCACCACTGGTAGTCCAACTCCCGCCGGTGGATTGATGACTTCCCCAATGGTAGGTCATATAGTTGGTTGCCGGATGATCCCCCAAAACCTCCAAGATATCGATCTCCTCACTCGCCGTTTGATCCGAGGGAAGCATCCAGAACGCCGGCCAGAGCCCCTTTCCTGCAGGCAACTTAGCGCGAATCTCCGCGTAGCCATAGAGAAAGTCGAACTTCACCGGGATGGAGACATTGCTCGCATTTCGGTCGGTCGTAATCAGTCCGGAGGTATAATTGAAAACACCATAGGAGGTGGCCGTATTCTCCCTGCGCGCCTGGATTGTGAGCACGCCGTTGGCCACGGTTGAATTGGCCGGGAAATACCATTCCAACTGGCTGAGGTTCTCGAAACTTCCATTGCTCGTGATCCCCCAGAACAGACTCGGCGACCACTTCGTTTGGTCGACACTGCCGGAAGCAAAATTGTCCTCGAAGACCAGCGACCATTGAAAGGCGAGTCCCACAGGTCCATCGGGGACAACCCCCGTGTTCTGCGCCAGACCCGGGGAACAGACGCCGAGGAACGCGGCGATGGCCAGACTTGGGAGCAGGGCTGTAATCGATTTGTGCATGAGCGAGGATTGCCTATCGACAACGGAATTGAAAGCGAAAACCCGAAGAATCGGGAGCGATCTTCCAGGTCCCGGTTCGCGACCAAGCGGATCAATCGAGCCTAGGAGCCTGTCGGACTGAGAAATCAGCCCTGCCGTCGGTGCGACCCATATTT
>CAJCBL010000018.1 GCA_903960515.1 uncultured Verrucomicrobiota bacterium | reverse complement strand
GCTTCCGAGCGGCTGCCAGCCTTTCTCGGGTGGGCGTGGTTACCCACTGGGTATCGTCAACATGTTTCATTTTGTCTATTTGATCATCAATTCCTCATGTTTTGGTAGCTGGCGCGATGCGTTCGCTGTAGTGTCTGGTTAGGCAATTTCTTACCTCTCCTCGAAAAAGACCGCCTGCTCCAATCTTGTTCGCGCAGGCTTGCCATGATAATTGCCTGCAATGAAGCGCCATTGCTTGATGCAATCGATGGCCGCTTTCCCGAAAGCCGCTCTAGTGGCGGATACTACTCGTGTATCGCCTACAGTTCCATCGCGTTCGACGAAGAATTCAATCACCGCTTCACCGTCAGCAAGCGACCCCACAGACCCTGCTGGGAAGATTGCTTCTACGCGCTCCAACAGCAACGGCACACTGTTGTATGCGTTCTTTGCCGATTCGATCTCTGCAGCCGTGTGCGGTATGGCAATTGCTCGTGTCGCATGGGGCGCGGGTGCGACGCCGTTTGTTTGTGATGCACAACTCGCGAGAAGGAGGGAAATGGCTAGAAATGCTGGAAGTTTCATATTCTTTAATAACAGTGTATTATGCTGCAAAGCTCTTGCCGCATATCCATACGCCGCACGGGAGGGTTTTCTGGGGTGTTGCGGTCATCGGGGCCATGCAGGTCTTTGTGCTCATGAATCTTGCATGGCAAGTCCGGAAAATGGGGTCATACGAGAATGCAGAAATCGCGTCCACGAAAACCGGTGAGCGGCAGAATTGACATGTCCATAATCCGGCCCTGTTTACCGCAAAGAACGCAAGGAGCGCAGAGATTGGATAGGGTCGACGATCCGCCCACGCTCGCTACTTGCTACCCGCTACTCACTACCTATTCACCACAGAGAACACGGAAGGCACGGAGGCCTAGGGCAGAAGGCGGAATGCTGAAGGCTGAACGGCTGCGCCGCCCAACTACGGGAACCCAAAACTCCCATTGGGCGTCTCTATATAAAATGCCGGCGCACGGAATGCCACTTGGTAAGTGGCGCTCCGTGGTCTCCTCTGCTTCTCTGCTCTCTGTGACGAAATGGAGCGAGAAGCGAGTAGCGAGAATTGACGGATCATCGACCATACCATACCCGATCGCTTCGTTCTCCGCGTTCTTTGCGGTTAAGTATCGAATGATCCAGTCGGAGACTGGACCTACCTTCGAGCGCGCTGCGACGGAAAGTAGCGAGTAGCACGTAGCGGAAATTCCGTTCTGTGCGTTCCTTGCTGGAAACATTTCCGAATTCAGCCGTCAGGCTTCAGCCTTCTCCGTGTCCGCCTCCGCCTCTGTGTGCTCCGTGTCCTCTGTGGTGAAATCCGGGGTAATTGTTGCGGTCGTTGCGTTCCCTACAGATATATATCGAATGGTCCAGTCGAAGACTGGACCTACCTTCGAGCTCGCGGCGACGGAAAGTGGCGAGTAGCGAGCATTCGTTCGCCGTGCGATATTTTCGCGTTCGCCCTATCTCTATTCTCCGTGCCGTCTGTGGTGAATAGGTAGCGGGTAGCGAGCGGCGAACCTAAGGCAGATCGTAGAATGTAGAGTGCAGAAGGCGGAACGAAAAGCAGAAGGCTGAATCCGGAACGGTGCGGACGCGAGGTCCGACCCTACGGGGCACGAAGGCGGAACGCGGAAGGCTGAAAGGCTGAATGCAATCCTCGAAGCGGCGCCTCGCGCCAGCGTGCTTCGCTGCGAAGCACGCGGGGGCGATGCCCTACCCCAACGCTGGCGAACAGATCAGCGCGAAAATGCCGGCCAACGGCATGCTCGCGCCTCAGCCGTAACCATTCATTCGTAGGAGCGTGCTTGCACGCGATTCAGAGCGCAAATCGCGTGCAAGCACGCTCCTACAACGAATCCAGAACTCGGATCGCGTGCACGCACGCTCCTACCACGGGAACCGGAGTTCGTTCACTGCCAGAGAGCCAAGCGTTACAACTGCGTGCTCGCGCCTCAGCGCACCTGCAGGGTGTCGCCTTCAAACACCAGATCGAGGCCAGGGATGACCACGGCCTTGCGCGCGCCCTGCTTGCTCACCCGGCCGGCGATCCAGGCGTCGTATCCCGAGGACCGTGCGGCAGCGACGGTGGCCTCGGCCAACTCCGGCGCCACATAGGCGGCAAACCCGATGCCTTGGTTGAAGGTGGCATAGGCCTCGCGCAGCGAGATAGGTCCCGACTCGCGCAGAAAGCGGAACAACTCGGGCTCGGGGCGCAGGGTGGTGATCTCGTAGACGAAGGGCTCCTCCAAACGCATGAGCTTGCGCCAGCCGTGGCCAGTGACGTGGGCCGCGTAGTTGAGCTTCAACCCGAGGCGCTGGCATTCGCGCACGAACGCCACGTAGATCACCGACGGGGCCAGCAGGCCTTCGCCGAAGGTGCGGCCGTCCTCCATCGGGGTGAGGTAGGCCTGCGGCAGCGACTCGGCGATCTTGCGACAGAGGGTGAGGCCGTTGGTCTGCACTCCGGAGGAGGCCAGGAAGATGATGCTGTCGCCGTCCTGCACGTCGCCGACGATGCGCAGCGACTTGGGCTGGATCTTGCCGATCGCGGAGCCGGCGAGCACGATGGTCTTAGGTTCCACGATACCGCGCAGGGTAGGCGTTTCGCCACCGCCCCACACGGCGCCTGCCTGGCGGCAGCCCTCGGCAAAACCCTCCACCAGGCCGTTCACGCGTTTCTCGTCGGTGAACCAGCCCGAGTCGCCCACGGCGGCGTGCATCGCCACGGAGATCGGCAACGCCCCGCAGGTGGCGAGGTCGTTTACGATGGTGGCCACGGTGTCGATGGCCACCTCGCGGTAGAAGCACTTGCCGCTCTGCGCGTACATGGCGTCGGCCACCAGATTTTTGGTACCGAGGCCCTCCTCCACATGGGCCAGGAAATGGTCGGCAGCCTCGATGAGGTAGGCGCTCTCGCCGCGGGTGGTGGCCGGCTCGCTGTAGCCGTGGGCGGCGAGCGCCCCGGCGGTGGTGCGGGCGGCCTTCTGGCAGGCGCGCTTGAACGCATCGAGCTGATCGTAGCGGACGCCGGAGGATTCGTAGGACAGGGACATGGGGGATTTTCGATTCTCGATTGCCGATTTTCGATTGATCGTTCGCGGCGGGAAGAGGGAGAGATTCAGATGAGTTCCTGACGCAGCAGCCGGTCTGCAATCGCAAATCGGCAATCCGCAATCGGAAATCGCCTCAGTAACTGCGGCCCTCGCCCTTATCGTAGTAGTTCAGATACGCTTGGTTGGCCACTCGGGTGCCTCCAGGGGTGGGATAATGCCCGGTGAAAAACCAGTCGCCGGTGTGCTTGGGCAGCGCAGCGTGCAGGTTGTCGATGGTCTGGTAGATGATCTCCAACTCACCGGTCCAGGGCAGGTTCTTCGGGCGGACCAGCTCGGCGATCTTGGCGGAAATCTCCTCGGCGGTGAACGGCTCGTAGATCCGGCGCACCTGGTTGACCTGGTCGGCAGCAGGCTTGCGCACCTCATCGCTACAGGCGCGATACACATCCTCCAGCAGCCCGGCCTGTCCGCGCTCCTTGAGCAGCGCGACCGTGGCCTCGAAGGCCACAAACTTGCCCAGCTCGCTCATGTCGATGCCGTAGCAATCAGGATACCGGATCTGCGGCGCGGTGGAGACGATGGCGATCTTGCGAGGGTTGAGCCGGCTGAGCATGCGCAGGATCGAGCGGCGCAGCGTGGTGCCGCGCACGATCGAGTCGTCCACGCACACGAGGGCGTCGCCCTCCTTCACCGTGCCGTAGCTCACATCGTAGGCGTGGCTGGCAAGCTGGTTGCGCCAGCGCTCCTGGCCGATGAAGGTGCGTATCTTCACGTCCTTCACAGCGACCTTCTCGGCGCGCGGCCAGTTGCGCAGGATGAGGTCGTCGATGAGGGCCTCGTCGAGAGTGCCGCGGCGGGAGGCCTCCATGATCGTGGCCTTCACCTCGTCGCGGCGACGCAGACGCAAGGCCTCGAGCAGGCCGTAGTAGGCCACCTCGGCTGTATTGGGAATGAAGCTGATGACCGCGCGGCCGAAGTCGTTGTCGATGGCAGTCACCACCTGGTCGACCAACTGGGCGCCAAGGGCCTTGCGCTCGGCGTAGATCTCCGGGTCGTTGCCGCGGGAGAAATAGATGCGCTCGAAGGAGCAGGAGCGGCGGGTGAGCGGCTCGCGCACCTGCTGCTCGCTCACCTGGCCGCTCGCCTTCACCACCACCACGTGGCCCGGAGTGATCTCGCGGATGTCGGCCTGGTCCTTCTCGAAGGCGGTCATGAGCGCCACGCGCTCGCTGGCGAAGGCGACCACCTCGTCGTCCTGGAACCAGAAGGCCGGGCGGATACCGGCGGGATCGCGCAGCACGAAGGTGTCGCCGTTGCCGATCATGCCGGCCAAGGTGTAACCGCCGTCCCACTTCACCGCGGCGTTGCGCAACACCCGGGCCACATCGAGGCGCTCGCTGATCTGGGCGGAGATCTCCCGGCCGGGCAGCTTCTGGGCGCGCAGTTCGCGGTAGAGGTCGTCGTGTTCCTCGTCGAGGTAGAAGCCGAGCATCTCCAGGAGGGCCTGGGTGTCGGTGGCAAAGATCGGATGCGCGCCCATGCCCACGAGCTGCTCGTTGAGCTCGGCGGTATTGGTCATGTTGAAATTGCCCGCCAGCATCAGGTTGCGCGTGGGCCACGGGCTCTTGCGGAAGAAGGGGTGGCAGGCGCTGATGCTGTAGCCGCCGGAGGTGCCGTAGCGCAGGTGGCCCAGGTAGGCCTCGGCGCCGAAGTCGAAATGCTGCTTCACCGTGTCCGCAAACTCGGGATGTATGGTGCCCGCATCGACCTTCTGCTGATACTGCGCCAGGAGGTCCTTGAAGATCTTGTCCAGGGGGTTGGTCTTGATGTTCCGCTCGCGGAACATGAAGGGCAGGCCCTTGGGCACATCGAGCTTGAGGGCGGCCACGCCGGCGCCGTCCTGCCCTCGGTTGTGCTGCTTCTCCATCATGAGAAACAGTTTCAGGAAACCCCAAAGGGGCGTGCCGTACTTTTCCTGGTAGTAGGAAAGCGGTTTGAGCAGGCGGATCAGCGTGATGCCGCACTCGTGTTTCAGGGCGTCACTCATGGCGTCGTGTTTCTATTGGGGGGCGCGGTCGGGTCAGACCCGGCCGACGGTTGCCGGGGGTTGTGTACACCCGGCGGGCACCGCTCCTAAAGGAGCTGGTGCGTTGATCTGCGGAGGGAGGCGATGGAGGACCTTCACGGCGCTTAAAACCGAGCCATCACGGGCGGGCGTGGGGAGGGGTCAAGGGAATTTCCCGAATCCCTCACAGTGACAGGCCGCGCCTCGGCGCTTCGCGGAATTCATTCCCGGCTGCCGCCGCTTTCTCCGCGGGGAAAACTCGGTTACGGCTGGGCCGGCAAATCCCCAGCGGGCTCGGGCGCGGTCTCAGGCTCCGAAACGGGCGCTACTGCGGGCTGGGCTGCGGGCGCGGGCTTGGGGGCGGCCACCGACTGCGGCGCGGGAGGGAACATCTTGCGTACCCGCGCCTGCAATTCATCCGGGAGTTCCGCGGTGGGGATGTTGTAGAGCTGCGCGCCGGCCTTGAAGCTCACGCTCGAGCCCTGTACCGACACCACCACGGCGCCGCGCACCGTCGAGTGGTTGTCCAAATAGATTTCGTCGACCACCTCGCCGGGCTTCACCGGCAACTCGCGCCGCGCACGCCGCGCCGCCTCGTCGCGTTCGCGCTGCTGGGCCGCCGCCGCCGCCACTTGCTGCTGCTGCGCAGCCGCCTGCTCCTGAAGAACCGCCGAGGCGCGGGCACGGGACTCCGCGGCCACCCTCGCCTGCTCGACCAGTCGGGCCTCGCCGCGATCAACCAGTTGGGAGCAGGCCAGATCGGCGATCGGGGCCAAGTGCCGCTCGATGCGCCAAAGCAGCACCGCAATCACGGCAACCAATACATACGCCAGAACAGTCGGGTAGTTTTTCATCAGGGGCGAGCAGGCCGCAGACAACCCCCGGCGCAGCCGCTTGGCAAGAGCGGGCAGGCCGCATCAGCGGCCGAAGGCCTTCGCCATCACAGCTTGCAGCGCTGCGGTGGTGAAGGGTTTCTGCAGGAATGCGCTGATGCCCAACCCGGCGAAACGCTCCATCGCCGCCTCCTCGCCGTAACCGCTCATCAACACCACCGGCACCTCCGACTTCAACTCCCGGATTCGCTTGAAGGTCTCCAAACCGTCGAGCCGGGGCATCGAGAGATCGAGCAGCACCGCACGGCAGGTGAGGCTCACCGGGGCGAACAGCTCGAGGGCCTGCACGCCGTCGCAGGCCACCACGATCTCATAGCCGGCCTTGGTCAGCGTCTCCACGGCCACCTGCCGCACCGTCTCCTCGTCGTCTACGACCAGCACCGGCCCGCCAGCCCGAGTGTCTACGACCAGCACCGGCCCACCGGACCGGGTGGATACCGCCCGACCAGGGGCGGCACCCGCCCCCATCGGCGAGCCCCGGCCGGTGGCCGCCGGCAACTCGGCGGGCTCGGCCTCCACAGCGGAAGGGAATACCACCCTGAAAATCGTCCCGCGGCCCGCCTCGCTGCTGAAGCGCACGGCGCCCCGGTGCGCTCGCACAATGCCGGCCACCGCCGCCAGCCCCAGCCCGCGACCGGTGAACTTGGTCGAGAAAAACGGATCAAAGATCTTCGCATACAACCCCGGCTCGATGCCGCAGCCATTGTCCTCCACCTCGATGAATACATAGTCGCCGTCGGGCAGGTCCGGGGAGAGATAGGCGCCGGCCAGCCAGGAGCGGTCCACCGCCATCGTGCCGGTGCGCACCTCCACTCGCCCACCGGTCTCGGGCAGGGCCTCCGCAGCGTTGACCACGAGATTGAGCAGCACTTGGCGCAACTGCAGCAGGTCCGCCCGGATACGCGGCACCGCGCCCGCCGGCGCAAACGCAAGCTCTGCCTTCCTGGGCACCGAGGTCTTGGCCAGGGTGAGGGTGCCGCGCACCAGATCGTTGAGATCTACGGCGCGCACCACGAAGCGCCCCTTGCCCGAGTAGGCGAGCATCTGGCGGCAGAGGTCGGCCGCCCTCTCGGCAGCGGCCTCGATACGCCGCAGCCCCTCGTGCATCGGCGCGTCCTCGGGCAGGCGCAGGCGCAGCAAGCTGGCGTTGCCCATGATGCCGGTGAGCAGGTTGTTGAAATCGTGCGCGATGCCGCCAGCAAGCAGCCCGAGGCTCTCCAGCTTCTGCGTCTCCAACAATTTGCGCTGCAGGGCTGCCTGCTCGCCCTCGAAACACTTGCGCTCCGACACGTCGACCATCGTACCCAACAACAGGGTGGGCGTGCCGCGGGGGTCGCGCAGAGCGGCCCCGGTGGCGGTAACGTGCCGCAAAGAGCCGTCGGGCCGCAGCAACCGCAGTTCGCAACTCTCCGGCTGCTCGGCGGCACGGGCCCTGCGCAGCATCTCCTCCAAGCCTGCGCGGTCCGCCTCATGCACCCGTTCCAGGAAAGCGGCGACGGTGGGCTCGAAGTCGGCGCGGCGCTCGCCGAGGATGCGCAGCCCACTATTGGAGAGCTGGAAATCGTCGGTGCGCAGGTCCCACACCCAGACGCCGAGGTTGCCGATGCGCTGAGCCTCGGAGAGCTGCCACTCGCGCTGTCGCAGGCGCGCCAGCACCTGTTCGCGCTGCGCGTTGAAGGCGGCCAGCACCAGCGAGGTGAGGGCCACCACCACGAGGTAGGACGTCAGGCAGGCGTGGTTGCTGTAGACTGCGGGGCCGCAGAACGGACCGGTGCCCCGGCTCGTACCCACCACCGCCAGCGTGCTCAGCGCCAACAGAGACACCGCCGCTCCGCCGATGCCGAAGCGCCATGCGATCCACACCAGTAGGGGAAAGGGCAGGAAGGTGAACGCCGGAGACAGCTCCCCCAACGGCAGCCCCCAGATGAATACCGTGCCTCCGACCATCACCAGCAAGCCCAGCAGCAAGGCAAACTCGCGCAGGTGCTGCGCAGTGCGCTCCCGCCCGGCCAACTGGTGGGCCGCGATCAACAGAGGCCCGAGCACCAACCCGCCGGTGAAGTTGCCTGCCCACCACATGAGCCCCGCCAAGAGGAGCCCCTCAGGCATCGGGGCGGCGTCGAGCAGCAGTGCGCCGGTGCCAAACAGCGCCGAGATCGGCGCCCCCGCCAGGCCGTGCACCAGGATGAAACCGATGACCTCCTGTGGGCGCGTGAAGTCGTCGCGAAAATCAAAGAACCGGCGCAACAAGGTCACCGTTACCAAGGGCTCCAGGGTGTTGCCCGTCGCCATGAGCACAGCGGCCAGCGGCGAGGCCCCCGTGGAGATCGCAGCCGCCAGCGCGCCCACCGCCACACCAGGCCAGAGCCGCCTGCCTCCCACTATCAACGCGCCCAGCGCCAGGCCCGAGAGCGGCCACACCGGCGCGAGGTTCGGCGCAAACGTGGCCAACCCCAGCCCGAGGCGGGCGAGGACGAAATACGCCAGGCCCACCAGCGCGATACGCACGCCCAGAGGCCACTCGGTCTGCGGCGCCGAAACACCCGGGGCATCGGTGGTGGTTGGCGACGACATGCGGGCAGGCTGCGGATACCCCCGGGATAATCAAAACCAGAAACAGGGGAATGGGGGTCCGTGGGCCACTGGAAGTAAAGTGCGAGGACGATGAGCTGGTATTCGGAGGCTTCTGCCGTAGCGCCCGCCCCCGACGCCTCCGTCGGGTAGGTGACGCAACTGGAGGGATCCCCTGGGCCCGAGCCCCAACCGTTTGCCTTCACGACCGTGAAGGCAAACGGTTGGGCGCCGACAAGCAACTCCGCGCCACCAACATCTGGGCACGATTGCGCGGCATGGGGGAACACCATTTTCAGTCGCCCACCGGGCCCCCGGGCCTCCATCAGTTGCCCACCGGGGCACCAGGGCTCCAGCTCCTCGTTCGTGCTCTTTGCGCGCCTTGCGGGCAGCCAGCTCCCATCGTCTACTCATCCCCTCCCATGCCCAACCCGCCCAACCACCGCCCCAAGATCGTCGTGCTCAGCGGCGCCGGCATGAGCGCCCCCAGCGGCCTGGCGACCTTCCGCGACTCCGGCGGCCTTTGGGCCAACCACCGCATCGAGGAAGTGGCCACACCGGAGGCGTGGGAGCGCAACCCCCAACTCGTACTCGATTTCTACAACCAGCGCCGCGCCCAGGCCTGCGCCGCTGAGCCCAACGCCGGCCACCGCGCCCTGGCCGAACTGGAGCGCCGCTACGATGTCGTCGTGATCACCCAAAATGTCGACGACCTGCACGAGCGCGCCGGCTCCACCCGGGTGATTCACCTCCACGGCGAGCTCACGAAGGCCCGCAGCACTGCCGACGAGTCCCTCGTCTACGACATCGGAGCGAAGCCGATCCACCTGGGCGACCGCTGCGCGCTCGGCAGCCAACTGCGCCCCCACATTGTCTGGTTTGGCGAGGCGGTGCCGCTGATCGAGGTAGCCACCGAGGAATTTCGCGACGCCGCGAAGGTGCTCGTTGTCGGCACCTCCCTGCAGGTCTACCCGGCGGCTGGGTTGGTCGAATACGCGCCAGCGGAGGCCGAGAAGGTCCATGCCGATCTGTACACCGAGCACTGCCCGTTCGGCTTTCGCGCCCTCACCGGCTCCGCCGATCAATTACTCCCGCCGCTGGTGCAGCGTTGGCTGGGATAGCGAAACCGGTAAGCAAATTTGTCCCGTTCCTCCATCGCCAAAATACCGACCGCTGCCGGACAACGGGCGAGGAATCAGTGAACTGGATAACTCGCAACAATTGCTCCTGCATTGCACTCCGTTCTGTGAAAGGCTTTTCCCCATGAAGATGGGACGTATCGGAGCTCTACTCCTCGCGGCGACATCGATTGGATGGGCGACCGAGCCCACGCCGACGCCATCAGCGCTATCCAGCGACAGCGAACAGGCTGCGTACTCGAACTATTCCGGAGCGGAACTCGTGCGCCTCCTGAAAGACAAAGCGAGTCGGATACGGGCCTTCTATGAGCTCGACCGAAGGAACACCCCCTCCCAACATACCGAATTTGAGCAGTTCGCAGAATGGCATGGCTCTCCGGAGATCGTCGTCTGCCCCCAGCCAGAGGCCCAGCCGCCCATCTATCTCGTACTCTACAAATTCCTCCCGAGTGATTCCTCTACACGACTGGGGCAGTACAAGATCGAGAAGGCCGACGAACTCTTTCCAAACACCACCCCATTCCGCCTGAGGAATAGCCCTGAGGCCCCCGCGATCGACGCCTTCGACAGCAAAGGGCGCCGCCTCAACCCCTTCGGCGGCCGCAACGTACTCGAAGGCGCGTTGGCCGACATCAACGGCGACGGGCTGATCGAGCGAGTCGAGGGGATAAGCTACAGCATCGACGGAATTGAGTCGGTCGATGTGCTTGAGGTTTCCGCCATTAAACCCAACGCGCAACCGATGTTCGCGGTACTCTTGAACTGGGGAGCCGACGAGTGGGATTTCCGCCTGTCCGCACATGCGACTGAAGGCGTCGCAGATATCGAAATCGGTCCCCGCACCCCGGATAGCCTCAATCCCAAGGCAGTCTTCAAGTGGGACAAAGAACAACATGCCTATACTGGCCCCGCATCAGGTGCCCACTTCCGAGTCCTCGACAGCGCGCATACAAAATCCCAATTGGAACATTTTAAGGCAGAACACCTCGCCTTTCCGAAAGACCCCGAAGCGTTTGTCCCCCGAGAAGAGCATAGCCTCAAAAGCAGAGCTCCAGCTCCTCCATCCAATCCATACTGCAAAACCTCCCTGGCCGCGCTTTCCGATCCAGAATTATTGCACTATATGGGCCGAGGAAAGGCCTCCTATGATTTCGAGGCGGAGAACAAGATCCGGAATCGCCTCCCTGCGGGGTTCTGGGCGCTGGAGCCAAAGGCTGCGGCGCTCGCCCTAATCGACTGCAACCGGGCCAACGCACATCGAAACGCCTTCCTCGTCGCGCTCGACGACCGCGATCAGCCGACTCCACCCGCAGTGTGCTCACTCGCTTTTTCGGATTCATCTTCACGCTGCTACAACGCTGTGGATGCCCACTACTTTCTGCGCGTCGACCCCGAGAACTCATACCTGGCCTATGCCCGGGAATGGTCCGGTGGCGCTGTCTTCTACAACCTCGTCCACGACCAACCCGCCTTCGACCTGAGGCTCTGTCCTTTGCCGTATATAGAAGCGAAGAAGATCGCTGACGTGATTTGGTGGTTGGATCACGTCCGGAGCATGCGGCGACGAACGAGCCATTCTTTCGGCAGTTCATTTTCCACCGCCGATGGCCATGGGCGACTGACGCTGCGCAGCCACAATGGTCTCCCCCTCCTCAAACGCCACGGCACGCTTTGGGCAGCCCAACTCTCCGAACGTTGGAGCGGCGAATTTGACCAAGAGTCGTGTTTGAACTTCGCCTCATACCTGATCTCCGACGTCCTGCCCCAGCACTTGGGTCGTTCATGGGCTCAATGGGAACCGTCGTATTGCCAGGATATTCTCGCCCGAAAAGAATCCGCCCCGCGGTACGCTGAGCAAGAGCTCACGCACATAAAGAATACATCCGAACGTTTCCTCAGCCTGTTCACCCGCGCTCAAGACCAGATCTCGTTTGCTCTCGTCTCGGTAGCAGCAGAAGCAGCGGGTGCACTCCCAATGCCTGACGCCATGCCGCAGCTACGCGCCGTGGCGAACGCCCTGCCCCCTCCGGCTTCGCCCATGCGTTCATACGAGGAAGTGTCGGCCGAAACGGCGAAAGTCGCCGAGGAAGGACTAAAAAGTCCGCAAGCTAGAAAACAGCTTGAGCAGAAGAGCGACGCCCTCTCCGCCGAGATCGATGCAATCCTTGCCGATGCCAGCCCAGATAGTACTGGTCACCTGCGGCGCACGACCGACCTCACTTTGCGACAGATTGCCACCGCCCAAGATCCCGCCCGGCTCTTGGCGTGGGCCACCTCCACCGCCGAAGGTTCGCAATGGGCACTCCAACGCCTAGCCACCCTCGACCGGACGGCCTACGCCACGGCGCTCGAGTGGTGGATCGCGAGGTCCGATGGCAAATGGGCGCGCCAGCTATTTGAGGAACTGAACACCGTAGCACCGGAACGCGCGTCCAAGATCGCGAGGGATCTGCCACCGGATAAGGCAGGAGCGCTTACCCTGTCGGCATTCGCGCTCTTAAGCGCTCTCGACACCGTTCCCGACGAGCCAACACGACTCGCTGCCATCATCCGAGTCCTTCACGATCCCAACAGCGGTTGGCAGGAGCGCAGCCGAGCGATCGAGTTGCTGGTACCGCCTGAAAAACCGATGCGCTACCCAGCACAACAGGTAGACGAAGCGCTACTGAAACTCCTCGCCCCCGACCAAGCCGACGACACCATCAACTTCACTTTGAGCGCGGCTTGTCGAGCGCTCGCCCGGCGCGGGAAAGTCGAGCACTTCGACCGGATCGTCGAAACCCTCTCAACCATCAAGGACGCGGGTGTCTATAGTCGTATCCTCGGAGCATTGACCCAACTCGCCCAGGTCGACCCAGCCCGATTCAACCCCCAGCTACTCGCCATAATCAAACCGAACCTCGCTCAGACAAACATCCAGATGGCCGAACTGCTATGGTGTATTTGGTCCGCCGATCTGCGCGAGGTAAAACCAGAACTGGAGCGACTCGCCACTGCATCCCCCGACGACTATGAGGACCCGAAGGCCTGCAGTTACGGTGGCTCCGTCACCCCGGTCGATGGCCGCTTTCATCTAGCGAGGAAGATCGTAAGCATCTGGAATGAGGATGACGATACGGCCCGCGCGCGCCTCCTAGCCGGGCTCGCACTTGGAGAATGCAACAGCTTCATTAGCGAACCAGTTCCCGAACGGCTGCGCCGCCTGCAAATCGAACTTGGATCAACTGGGGCCAAACTCACGACAGCACAGAGAGATCAAATCGCCGCCCTTCTCCATAGCTTCGACCACCGCCCCGCCGACAGCATGTCCCCGCCCGAGACCGGCAGCGAAATCGCGGCCTTGGTACGCACTGCTCTCGGGAAACAGAACTCAGTCACTGACCGGACGGCCCCGATACGCAAATAATCAGCAACACCCCAACCATCACCATCAACATCCACGCAGGAATGGCCCTCACCGGCTCCGCCGATCAAATACTCCCGCCGCTGGTGCAGCTCTGGCTGGGATAACCTCCCTCCGGCCCCATCGACTGCGCGCTTCAGCCGGAGGGGGGCGAGGTGGCGGGGCGGCGAGGGTAAATGCCACCAGGCGCCCGCTACGGCGCGCTGACCTTGAGGCGGTAAAAGCCGCGGGGGGCGGCGCTGGCGGGCAGCGCAATCTTCACGGTGCGAACAAAGGGCTCGCCCGGTACGGCGACGAAGGTGACGCTGGTGGTGTCCACCGGGGTCCAGGTGATCAGATCGGCGGAGGTTTCGAGCTGTTGAGTGGCGCCGACAAGGCCGCTGCGCTGGCGGAAGGTGTATTCGAGCCCTCCCGCTGTGGCGGCGAGTTGATGAGGTTGAGCCCCAGTGCCGGAGACGGGCGAAAGAGCAGCCGCGTACTCGGCGAGGTTGGACTGTCCATCGCCATCGGGATCGGCGGCAAGCGCGGCGCTGGCCCCGGTGAGCCCGTAACCGGCGATCCACTCGGCAAAGCTCAGCGGGCCGGCTTCGCCCGAGGCGAGGTAGTAGGGGGAGAGCCCGGCTACGGATCCTCCGGTGGCCAGCAGAACCACGGAGCGAAACGGGGCTAGTGAAACAGTGGCACCCACCGCGCCGCCGCCGAGCTGCTGCCAGGTGACGCCGGAGGGGAGCGGGCAGCCGACGGTGGCTTCGGTGTCGTTGATGAATAGGTACCCATTGCCCTGATAGGTCGTGGGGGCCGGGTCGGCCCAAGCGGCCTCCTCGGTCTGCCACTGGGCGAGGGAGCGGGAGGTGCCGCCATCGCGCAGGACAAGGTCCGCGCCGTTCTGCGTGAGCAGCCGGGTGCCCGTCAGGGTGCCGAAGTCGATATCGAAGTCCGCGAACGTCGCGAACCCGAGGAGGTAGTCGTTTTGCGAAGCCCAGGCGGCGAGAGTCTGGACCTGGCCGGGAGCGGGGCGCCACGGGCGGGCCCCGATGGCGAGCAGGTTGTTCTGGAGCGTGTTGTTCTCCTGCAGGACGCCGGAGGCCGCGCTCTCGTAGCCGCCCAGGGAAAGGCCGGCGAGGCGGTTGGAGACCAGCACGTTGCCGGATACGGTGCAGGCGAAGTTGTTGGGCAGCCAGATGCCGTCGCCGCCGGACCCGTACACCGTGTTGTTGAGGATCTGGGAGTCGTGGAATTTCTCGAGGAACTCCGGCCAGATCCCGTGGCCCAGGGGCGTCCACGGGTGCGAGGAATCGAGTTCGCCTACGGTGTCGAGTATGATGTTCTCGGTGATGACACTGGCGCTGCAGTTGGTGTAGATGGCGGCTCCGTCGTTGAGCGCGGCCATGCAGCGGCGGAATACGTTGCGCGTTACGGTCTGGCCGTCGTCGCCGAGGATGATGCCCGCGTAGCCGGTTTCGCTGATGTGGTTGAGCCGTATCGTCAGGGCCTTGGCCGCATTTACGATAATGCCGGCGCCATGCCAGGAACCGCTGCCGGCGAGGCCGGGGACCGAACCGATACGCTCGAGAGTGCTGCGTTCGACCACGGAGCCGCCGGTGCCCGACGGGTTCTCGACCCAGGTGATGCCGTTGTCGAGGATGTCGCGCACGGTGCACTCGGTGATGAGCGTGCCGGAACAGTTCCAACTCGTACCAATACCGGTGCCGCCGATGTGCTGGATGAGGCAGCGCCGCAGGGTGCTGGGATTGTTGATGCCCAGGCCGGTAGTGGTGAAGTGCTGCACGGCGAGGTCCTCCACGGTGGCGCCGCCGAGGTCGGCAGCCTTCGGGCGGTAAGCGGCCTCAACCACCATGGTGGCGGCCGCGGCGCCAGAGGGAGGATACAGGTAGAGCCGGTTGGCGGCGGAGTCGTAGAACCACTCGCCGGGGCTGTCGAGGGCCTTGAGGGTGTTGTCCAGATAGTAGCCGCTGCCGATGCCGGCGAGCCCGCCAAGGGTGGTAGCCCCTGCGAGCGTGAGCGTGCCGGCGCCGGTATCTGCGGAGACAGTGCGGGTCTCGTAAATCCAGGACCATTTGCGCCAGCGCACCTGGGCGCCGGTCCAGTAGCCGGAAGCGGCCCCGGGCAGGGAGGCGAGAGCGGCATCCACAATCTGGTTGTCGGCGGTGCCCGTATCGGTGCGCAGCCAACCCGCATTGGGGGTGCGGGCCAGGGGCATGCGGCGGCCGTCGACATAAACCTGCTGGATAGCGGTGACGCTGGGCGTGGCCACAAGCACCTGCGGGTTCTGGGCCCAGGGTGTCCAGCCTGTAACGACGGCGCTTCCGGCGAGCACAGGCCTGGGCAGGGTGGCGGGGCCGTAGGCGCCTACGGTGCGCGAGCCGCCGATGGCTAGGCCACCCTCGCGGAACACGGCGCCGCGGGCGAGCAAGATGGTGTCGCTGCCGGCCGAGCGGCTCAGTGCGCGCCCCAGCGTGGCGAAAGGCTGGGCCTGGGTGCCGGGGTTGGTGTCCAGCCCGCTGTTGGAAACATAGTACGTTGCCGCAAAGGCCGGGATACTGAAGAGGAGCGCCGCCAGAAGCACGGCGGGGCGGCCCGCACGCGAGGTGTCGCAGCAGCAGGTGAGAAATCGCATAGCGCTGGTGTTGCCCAACGACCTGCCGCAGCAAGCCCATTGAGCCGGAGGGGCGCGCTTTTACGCCGGTTTGCGGCGCAGCGCTACGTGGCGCGGGGCGGCGGCGCGGTGGCGCAGGGCGGCGGATTCACGCCGCCCCTCCGAGCGTGGCCCCGCCTGGCCCCGCCCTACCCTTCAGGCGCGCAGCCCGGCGATGATGCGGGGCGGCAATGGATGCGCGACCGGCATCGCGGACCCAGCGGCGAAGGCTTGGGAAACCGGGCTTCGTCGCCGGGCTCCACTGAGCTGTAACCATTCCTTCGTAGGAGCGTGCTTGCACGCGATTCAGAACGCAGATCGCGTGCAAGCACGCTCCAACGGCGAGCACCGGAGTTCGAGCACAGCCAGAGCGCAAAGCCGCACGACTGCATGGTCACGGCCGGGCTCACCGAAACACACTCGGCAGCCAGGTCGTGAGCCAGGGCACGTAGGTGATCAACAGTACGCCGATCACCATCACGCCCAGCATCGGCAACGAGGCGCGGGTGACCTCGCTCATCGGCTTGTTGAAGCGGTACGAGGCCAGCAGCAGGTTGAGCCCCACCGGCGGCGCGAGGAAGCCCAGCTCCATGTTAGCCAGGAAAATGATACCGAGGTGGATCGGATCGATGCCAAAGGCCAGCCCCACCGGTACCAGCAAAGGCACCACAACCACGATGGCCGCGTAGATCTCCACCAGCCCGCCCACCACCAGCAGCACCACGTTGAGCCCGAGCAGGAACACCCACTTCGAGTGGATCGTGGCCGTGGCCCAGGCCACCGCTGCATCCGGAATCTGCGCATCGACCAGATAGTGGGTGAACCCCAGCGCCACGCCGAGGATGAGCATCACGCCGCCCACGAGCAGCCCGCACTCCGTCATTACCCGGGGTACATCGCGGAACAGGTTGAGATCGCGGTGCACCACCACGGCGACGAGGAAGGTGTACATGGCGGTAAGCGCCGCCGCCTCGACCGGAGTGGCGAATCCGCCAAACAACGCCGTGAGGGCCACCACCGGCACCAGCAGCTCCCACTTTGTCACCCACGCGGCAGCGCGGGCCTCGGCCCAGTCGAATTTCTGGCGCCCATCGTGACCGGCGCGCCTGCCCTCGCGGATACCCCACCACGCCGTGAGCCCCACCAGCAGCACTCCGGGCAGGAAGCCTCCCTGGAACATCTCCTCGATGCTGATGCTCACCCCGGTGCCACCGCTGCTAGCGATGATCGCGTAGAGGATCGGAGGCAGGCAGGGAGGGAAAAGCATCCCCAAAGAACCCGCCCCGGTGAGCAGCCCCAGCGACGAGCGCTCCGAATACTTGGCCGCCAACAGCACCGGCATGAGCACCCCGCCCAGCGCCAGAATCGTAGCCCCCGAGGCGCCGGTAAAGGAGGTGAAAAATGCGCACACCAGCGTCGTCACGATCGCAGGACCACCGCGCATGCTGCCGAATAGCGCCTGGAAGAGCCGGACCAGGCGCTTGGCCGCCCCGCTCTCCGCAAGGAAGTAGCCAGCCAGAGTGAAGAGGGGGATACTCGGTAGCGTGGGGTTGACCGTGAGCTGGTACTGCTTGAGCGGCACGGGCGACACCGGTTCCCCAGCCGTCCAAAGCAGGATGAGCGCGGCCCCGCCCAGCGCCGTGAAAATCGGGGCGCCCAGCGCCACCGAAACCAGCAGCACGATCATCGCCGGCCAGCGCAGTTGCTCGGGCTCGACGCCGCCCCACTGCACAAAGGCCAGCAGCCCGGCTGCCAGCAGCAGTGTAGCCACTTTCCAGATCGGGCGCTCTGCCGCGTGCCACACCAGCCGCACAGCGATGAGCGCGAAACCGATGACCAGCAGCAGTTGAATGGTCCATACCGGCACGCCATAGGCGAAGATCTTCCCCAGCGAACGCTGCGAGATCACAAAGTCCCAGCTAGCCACCGCCAGCGCGGCGCTCACGGCCGCCGCGAAGCCATAGCCGAACACTCGCGAGAAGGTGAGCAGGCCGCCCTTGAACCACTGCGCCGCCGCCGAGAGGGCGAGCAGGCGGTTGTCGCGCGCGGCGATCGCCCCGCCGAGCATGCCCACGACCAGCACAAGGTGCTGCACCATCGTGGCCGAGGCCGGCACGCCGGTGCCGAAAAACTTCCTCAATACGATCTCCGCCACAGGCAGGAGCATCATCACCCCCAGCGCCAGAACGACCAACAGGTTCTCCCCACGGCGAAGCGCCTGCAGCCACGGCGGCAGATTGGTGGGTTCGGAGCCGGAGATTTCGGGAAGCGGAGCGGACATTGGAGAAAGGTCGGTGGGTCGGAAAAGTCGGGATGCTTTGCGAGCGCGGGCCGTAACGCAATCGCGAGTTCGCCCCAGCGCGCTGGGGACGGTGGCGGTTGAGGCGGCCGCGCCGGCCTGCCGTGCGCGGGCCCCTCCGGGCCTGCTTCGGCAGTCCTTGACGGGGAGCGACGATGCAGCTGCTGCCCTTCTCCGCTTTCCGGGCCCCATACCCAACCCGGTTCCGTCAGTGACCAATCCGGTCCATCTACCCGAAGGGATTCTGACGCAGGGCACGCAGGACGTTGAGTCCGCCCCAATCGGTGACGGGCAGCAGCGGGCGCGGGGCGCTGCGTTGGCGCGCGCCGTAGCGGCGGCGATACGCAGCCAGATGCAGGGCGACAAAGGCCTGCGAACCCAGCACTGCCGAATCGGTAAAGTAGCGTACCCGGCAACGCAGCACCGTGGCCATAGGGACTTGGCCCTTTTCTCGCAGCACCTTCTGAAAGGCGGCCGGAGCGATGGTTGAGCCGCCTAGGCGAGGGGCCGAGCCGGTGCCAAACAGGCCGATACGATGGGCGGCGTGGGCTTGTTGCCATTTCACGGCGTGCACCTGGCAGAGGCCGGCCCGGGCGGCGGCATTGCCGGCGACGGCCTCCCCGTACCCGCAGAAGCGATAGTCCTTGGGATCGGTGACCAGTCCGGCGCGCACCGGATTGAGGTCGATGTAGAAGGCCATGGTGCGCAAGGCGTTGCCGGAGCACTCCACCAATACGGACTTGAAGCGTTCGGCAAAGAGCGTGCCGTAGCGGCGGTGGGCCTTGTTGAACCAGATGGCGAAACGCTGCTTCAAGAGCTTCATGAAGTTCGAGACATCTCCCATCAGCGCCAACTGGCGACGCCGCCACTCCTCGCCCTCGGGACCTCCGGCCACCAACTGAGCTTCGATGACCTCGATTCGAGCCTGCTGGTACTTGGTAGGCTTGGGGTGAAGTAGGCGGTACCGGCGCAGCAACTCCGTATCCGAAGGCGTGGTCTTCTGCGGCACGCGCACCAGGATGTGGAAGTGGTTGCT
>CAJCBL010000017.1 GCA_903960515.1 uncultured Verrucomicrobiota bacterium | reverse complement strand
CGCGCCATGAGCGCCCAGCGGGAGAGCCTGCGGCGGGAGTCGACGCGAGATCGCCAGGGGCTCGTCGAGCGCGTGGCCTACACCTGGTTCAATCGTTTCGCCGCCCTACGCTTCATCGATGCACATGGCTGGCATCCCTTCGGTGCCCGGGTGCTCACCGCGGCCACGGCTGACGAGACGCAACCCGAACTTCTCCGGCTTGCGCGGTCCGGCCAACTACCGGCCGATTTGGTGCCGCACACTGATCCTGATCGACTCAACCGCTTGCTCGATGGTGCGCTGCCGTCCACCAACCCGCAGGGCGAGGTCTACCGGCACCTTGTTCTCGCGGCTTGCCGGTTCTACCACACCGTCCTGCCCGTCCTCTTCGAAAAACTCGACGACGACACGGAGCTGCTCCTGCCCGACGACCTCTTGACCGAGCATTCGGTCGTCCACGGCTTCCGGACCGAGATCGCGGACGCTGATTGCGCCGAGGTCGAAATCCTCGGTTGGCTCTACCAGTTCTATATTTCCGAGAAAAAGGATCAGGTCATGGCCCGCAAGAGCGCGGTGCCCACGGAGGACATTCCCGCCGTCACCCAGCTCTTCACCCCGCACTGGATCGTCCGCTACCTCGTCGAGAATTCTCTCGGTCGCCTCTGGCTCTTAAACCGGCCCCAGTCCCGGTTGCGGGCGCAGATGCCCTACTATATTGAGGAGGTGGGCGGTGGGCAGTCGGCGGTGGGCAGTGAGCGGTGGGCAGTGAGCAGCGGGCAGCCGGCAGGGGCAGGGAAAATTTATGCCAATCAAGAATTATCAAGACCTGTTGGCTTGGCAGAAAGCCATGGACCTGGTGGAAGTGGGGTATCGACTCTCCAGGCAATTCCCCAAGGAGGAGGCCTTCGCGCTGACGGCTCAGTTGCACCGCGCCCTGGTGTCGATTCCGTCGAATATTGCAGAGGGGGAGGGGCGCAACAGCCCGGCGGAATTCAGCCACTTCCTGAGCATAGCCCATGGCTCCTTGCGGGAAGCGGAGACTCAACTGCTGATTGCGCAACGCCTGAACTACCTCTCGGACTCCGACCTCAAGACCGCGATGGAGTTGGCCTCGGAGGCGGGACGGTTGATCCAAGGGCTGCGGCGCAGCCTGGAACGTTGACTGCCCACTGCCCACCGCCCCCTGCCGACTTCCTCCGGATTGAAAAGCCGGAGGACATCCGCCTGATCGATCCTGCGGCCGGCAGCGGGCATATGCTTACGTATGCCTTCGATCTCCTCTACGCCATTTATGAGGAGGAGGGATATGCGCCGTCGGACATCCCGGCGCTGATCCTGCGGCACAATCTCCATGGTGTGGAGATCTGCGAGCGCGCCGCGGCTCTTGCAGCGTTTGCTCTCTGCATGAAAGCGCGCAGCCGAGACAACCGCTTCTTCCGCCGAGTGGTGCAACCGCAGGTGATTGCGCTGCAAGACGTGCGCTATGCTGAGGGCGAACTCGCCGACTATTTCCGAGTCCTTCAACTCGACGACAGCATTCTCTCCCTTTCCGGTTCTGACACTCCGCGGTCTGCACTCCGCCTTCCGCAATTGTCGGAGCTGCTTCGCCAATTCGAGGAGGCGAAGACCTTCGGCTCGCTCATTCAGCCCTGCCTGACCGAATCGGAGATCCAGTCCGCGCGTTCACAAATCGAAGATCGGCAATCGAGAATCGAGAATGCCGAGGGCCAGCTCTTCCTCCGCGAGACACATCTCAGAGTCCTGCGCGTGCTCGATCAAGCCGAGACCCTCACCCAGCGGTATCACATCGTCGTCGCCAACCCGCCATATATGACCGGAGGGATGAACGACCAGCTCTCGGCAAAGATCGTAGATGCATATAATACGTCGCGTTCTGATCTATCTGCGACGTTCATCACACGGTCACGTCGACTCTGTATGCCGAACGGTTTGTGCGCGTTGGTAACGATGCATAGCTGGATGTTCCTTACCACGTCACTCGGCGATTTCCGGAAGGATCTTCTCCGTTCATGTTCCATCCTGAATCTCGCGCATCATGGCATCGGAGCCTTCCCGACCCTAAACAGCAAAGTTGTCCAGACGGTGGCATTCGTCCTATGCCTCGCCACACCAAAGCAAGATCATATTCCAATTTGCTTTCGATTACTTGATTATAATCCGGAGCTAAAGGAGCAGCAGCTTCTGAATCGCGAAAGGAGATTTGCGAATTTGAGGCAAGCTGACTTCTCGAAGATCGAAGGTTGGCCGTTAGCTTACTGGATTTCTCAAGCGATTCTTGATTCGTTTCAGCAGAGCGCTATCCGCACGCGCTATACACTTAAAGAGGGGCTCGGGACCCGGAACGACCCGTACTTCATGAGATGCTTTTGGGAGGTAAGCTGTAACCGGACGATCTCGCCGCAGAACATCAACGCAAAATGGCTAAGGACCGACAAGGCTGGCTTGGCTCGGAAGTGGTTCGGCAACCTATACGCGGTGATGAACTGGGAAAACGATGGAGCTGAAATCAAGAATTACCGCAACCCAGATGGAACGCTGAAATCACGCCCGCAAAACACGCAATTCTTTTTCCGAGAAGCGGTTACTTGGGGCAAGGTTGGAACAATTGCAAAAACGTTTCGTTATAGAGATTCTACTTTCGCGTTCAATGATGCGGCCCCATCTGCGTTCGGCGAGAATCTCGATTATATTCTCGCACTTCTGAATTCGAAGGTATTCGACGCACTGCTCGAAATTCAAGGTGACACGATGAATGTTACTCTTGGCGTCGTTGGTGTTCTTCCATTCATTATTCATGTTAGTAAGGTAGACGAAATTGCGGCATCCTCTCGGCAATGTGTTCAGATTGCCCGCGCCGACTGGGACAACTTCGAGACCTCGTGGGATTTTCGCGTTCAGCCGTTGCTGCGGCCGGGGCTGAAGAGCGCAACGATAGAGACGAGCTGGCGGAATTGGGAGGCACAGAGCAATGCCGCCATTCGCCGGATGCAGGAGCTGGAGACGGAGAACAACCGGCTCTTCATCTCCGCCTATGGCTTGCAGGACGAGCTGCAACCCGAGGTGCCCGAGGAGCAGATCACACTCGCTCGTGCGGACATGAAGAAGGACATGGCGGCGTTCCTCTCCTACGCCATCGGCTGCATGATGGGGCGCTACTCACTAGACGCCCCGGGGCTCATTCTTGCCGACGCCGGCGCCACGCTCGACGATTACGTTCGCATCGTTGCGGAGAAAATTGGGGGCAGTCGGCTGTCGGCGGTCGGCAGTGAAAGGGCATCACCGGACACTGCTCCACCACCGCCCACTGCCGACTGCCCACCGCCCACCACCTTCACTCCAGACGCGGACGGCATCCTTCCCGTGCTCGATGGCGAGTGGTTCCAAGACGACATCGTGGGCCGTGTCCGCGAGTTCCTCCGCGTGACCTTCGGTGAGGAAACACTGAATGAGAATGTCCGTTTCATCGAAGCGTCGCTCGGCAAAGACCTGCGGAAATACTTCCTGTCCGACTTCTACAAGAGCCATCTTCAAGTCTACAAGAAGCGCCCGATTTACTGGCTGTTCCGCAGTCCGAAGGGCGGTTTTGCCGTGCTGGTCTATCTGCATCGGATGAAGCCCGATACGCCCAATCTGATTCTCCGCTACCTGCGCGACTATCTGCTTAAGCTCCAGGCGCGCATCGAATACCTCGACCACGCCCAGGCGACCGCTTCCACCGCCCGCGACAAGACCGCCGCCCGTAAGGAGAGTGATCAGCTCAAGAAGACCCTCCGCGAGTGCGAGGACTGGGAACGGGATGTCCTCCTTCCGTTGGCCCAGAGTCGCCCTGAGCTCGACCTCGACGACGGTGTGAAGGTCAACTACCTCAAACTCGGCGAAGCCCTCGCGCCTATCGCCGGCTTGGCCGCGAAGGAGGAAGAGTGACCGTTCCATCGCCTAGCGGTGCCAGAGGGACAGCGAGTAGCTTCTCGCTAACGCTGCGAGAGATAGCTTCGTGGCATGATGTTCCCGAGATTACCGAGAAGCCCGAAGTCCGGGCTAGTGTGCCGGTACTCCAGCGCGGCCTCGTGTGGAATCCCGCGCAGATCGAGTTGCTATGGGATTCAATTCTGCGGGGCTTTCCGATCGGTGCGTTGGTTCTGAGCGCCAGGATCGAGGAACAGGAAAAGGAGGCGGACCAACAGCGCGGCTTCAACCACCACCTGCTGGACGGCCAGCAGCGCTGCGACGCGATTGCGCTCGGCTATAAAGATCCCTTTCGAGAAACCGAAACAGACGCAGATAAAAAGAAGCGCGAGTCGATTTTGTGGTTGGATTTGAATCCCGACGGCGACGCTTGGAACACCCGTGAGTTTCTCGTGAGACTGACAACGCCGTCTCATCCCTGGGGGTATGCAAAGAATGATTCGGCGGGTAATCTTGGAGCCAACGCAATCAGGGATTCGTTAAACACCATCGGGATCGATCCCGCTATAGAAGGATACGAGCGGCCCAGCGCCGTTGCTCTTTCACCGTACGTTGCTGTTGCCCCGGTCCCGCTATCTTGGCTGTTTTCAGCACAGTCCGAAGACCAGTCAGGGTTCTGGGCAGCCATCAAAACTCGTCTCGATCGCTTGGCGCTCCAGCCTTGGCATCAGCCATTGCGAGCTTTCTTAAGCAATGAGGAGGGCGCGGCACAGCGGACCAAGATCTTCGAAGCAATCAGGAGGACTGAGCTCACGACAATCATCGCTCTCTGTGCTCCTTCCGACCTATTAGTAAATTCACGGCAAGAATCCGCGAGTTCACCGGAACGTGGTAACATCGCCAGTATTGAGCATCTATTCCAGCGCCTCAATCAGCAGGGCACACCTCTCGACGGCGAGGAGCTGGCGTACTCGATGATCAAAGCCAACTGGCCGCAACTGGCCGGCCCGATCGATCAGATCGCCCAGCAGCTCCCGGCGACACGATTGATCACGTTGGGAATCCGGGCCGCCTTGGCCGTCGGAGAGTGTGAACGGCTTCCGCGAGGGCTGACGGTGAGTGGCATTCGCTCCCTGGCTCGCAAGAACGACGCGAAGACGGAAAGGATCTATCGCTATATCAAAGAGGATCTGGGGCGAGGCTGCCAGCAGATCGAGACATGGCTGCGCTACAACCCAAAGCACAATCAAAGCGGCCTGTTGCCCGTGCATATTGGCAGTATAGCGCAAGGTTCACCGGATGTTTTTCTTCTTTTGCTGACGTTCGCCAACCGGCCGGAATCAGACTGGGTGCAGGACGGTACGGATTGGCCAAAATGCTTTCAGGCTCTTGCCACGGCAATCCACTGGTTTGGCCGAAAGAAGGAAGATATCACAAACAGAGTCTTTCATAAATGCGCTCTTCAGATCAGCTTTCAGAATATCAAGAATGCTCTGGCGGAGGCGATCACGGAAGGCGACCTCAGACCCCTTCACTCTCCTGACGCAGTAGAAGGCTTTCTCAATGTGCCGAAGGAAGATCTCCTTACTTGGGACTGGGACCAATTGAGGGATCAAGGAAACGGGACGGAAGAAGCAAAGCGTGCGTTATGGGGAAGGTGGGAGGAGTTTTTGTGGTTCAGGGGGCAGAGGGAACTGCTGCTCTACGCACAGCGAGACTACATCGACCGCCGTTTTTCAGACTACGATCCAGCCCGGAAAGATTTTTGGAAGGGGCACAATCGGCCATGGGACTTCGACCACCTTCTGGCGGCGAAGTATCTCCATTACTGCCGTGGCCCGTACAAGCCTGTCTGCGACAAATGGGTGTGGACCATTGGGAACTTAAGGGCATGGCCCTTTGAAGACAATCGGTCGGATCAGGCTCAAACCGCAGAGAATAAGCTCTCAGGAGTCAGCGGCGACGCTAAGCGAATCGACAGCTTTCTCAAAGAAGGCGAGGTTCATGGTTTTTCTGTCGGCGAAACGCTTGGAGGAGATGCGCCCGATGACGCCTATGCCTTCGTCAGCACGTGCCGCAGCCGCCTGCTGCGTATTTACCGGACGTGGTATGAATCCGTCGGGGTTGCGGATTTGATTATTCCAGATGAGAAGATGTCCGACTTGTCCGCGGCGGTGCTCCCGGCAAATGACCTCCAAAGCCTAACAGCATGAAGCGCATCCACGACAGCCTCCGTACCGTCCTCCAGCGCCATCGGCTCGTCTTCTGGTACGACGCCACCCGCGAATGGGAGAAGGGAACCGAGATTTTTGTCGACGCGGAGGGGGAGATCAGCGGCTCCATCTCATCGCCGCCGGCATTGACATAGAGACCACGGCAACTGCAAACGAGAAGAAGTCATGTCCCAAACAAGAAAGAAAACTGCTACGCGGACGAAGAAGGCTCAGCTCGCTCCGGCCGCTGCGCCCGAAGCTGCCCAGTCTTCCGGGGAGCTTTTCGCCCGGGTAGCGGCGATTCTAGAGCAGGCGAGGGCCAACGTTGTTCGGGCGGTGAATACCAACATGGTGCTGGCCTATTGGCTCATCGGGCGGGAGATCGTGCAGGAGATTCAAGGCGGGAAGAAGAGGGCGGAATACGGCCGTATGGTGCTGGAAACACTCTCCAAACAGCTAACCGGTAAATACGGGAATGGATTCTCCACCCAGACCTTGTGGAGTTTCCGCCAGTTCTATCAGTCGTTTCCGGATCGAGACCCTCGAATTCTCTACCCGGCGGGAAGAGAATTCGAGGCGAGCGGGAAGCCAGAAATTTGGCACCCAGTGGGTGACCAATTGCTGGCCCCGGCAAAATGCTACCCAGCGGGTAGCAAATCACGGGCCGGCTTCTCCCCGCAATTGTCGTGGTCGCACTACCGCGCCTTGATGCGGGTGGAGAAACCGGCGGCGCGCGACTTTTACGAGGGCGAAGCTATCGCCGGCGGCTGGGATAAGCGCACCCTGGAACGTCAAATTCACTCCTCGTATTATGAGCGGCTGTTGAAGAGCCAGCGGCCGAAGAAGCTGTTGGCCGAGGGGCGTTCGCTCGTGGTCGAGCATGAACCGGCCATCGAAACCCTGAAGAGCCCCTATGTATTGGAGTTTCTGGCGCTGCCGGAATCGGCCTCCTTCCACGAGACGGAGCTGGAGGCGGCCATCCTCTCTCGCCTCCAAGCCTTTCTGCTGGAGCTGGGCACCGGGTTTGCCTTTGTCGCCCGCCAGAAGCGCCTACGCTTCGGGGATGATGACCGGTATGTGGATCTGGTGTTTTACCACTGCCGGTTGAAGTTCTATCTGCTCATCGACCTGAAAATCACCGAGCTCTCCCACGGGGATGTCGGCCAGATGGACGGGTATGTGCGGATGTTCGACGACTTGGAAGCTGGGGCGGACGACAACCCCACCATCGGCCTGATTCTGTGCGCAGAGCGGAATGAGACGGTCGCGAAGTATTCCGTGTTGAAGGACCGCAAACAGATCTTCGCTTCAAAATATATGCTGTTTCTACCCACCGAGGAGGAGCTGCGTCGGGAGCTCCAACGTGAGCGCCGGCTCATCGACGAAGCGCGAGAGATGGATTCCGAGGAAGAGGCAACATGAACCCAAAGAACGCAGAAGAAACCACGGGTCGCCTAACGCGGCTCGGCCGCAACCAAAGGAATGATTCACCACAGATTTCACGGATGGGCATGGATGCCGGAACTTCCTATCCGTGTTATCTGTGCTATCCGTGGTCAATCCGACTTCTGAATTCCGCATGAAGCGCATCCACGACAGCCTCCGTACCGTCCTCCAGCGCCACCGGCTTGTCTTCTGGTACGACGCCACCCGCGAATGGGAAAAGGCCTACGAGACCTTCGCCGATGAGGGCGTGCGCAAGCTCACGGTCGCCGGCACCGAGTTTGGAGCAAAGGTTGCCATCCACCGGGCACCGGAGTCGCGCTTTCTGGTCTATGTGCCGAGCGCCCGGCCGACCGATTCGGACAATTGGCTGCTCGATTTCCTGTTGCAGGGCCATGAGTACAAGGCCGACCGCGCCTCGCTCGCCCTGCAGGACGTGGGACTGCCCTACGAACTGCGCCCGGTGATCGAGGCCCATGTGGGCTTCTTCGATGCGGCAAAACGGGTGGAGGCCCTGCGTGGTCTATTGGCCCCGAACGAGGAACCGGCGTCGCTGCGACGCAAGTTCATGGCGGTGGCGGTGGGGGCCGCCACGCCCGAGATCGATGCGGTGCTGCTGGCGTTCTTGGCTCGCGGAAAGGGTGCTCGGGAGGACGACTTGGTCGATCCCGTGCAGGCGAGCTTTGCCGGACTGGGCTTGGAGGTTCCTTTCTGGAAGGAAGTGAGCCTTTCCTTCGGCTACGCCACCGAAGCGCCGACCTTGCGGGATTTCGCTCGCACATTGTTTCGCGCCGCCAATCCGCTCGATCACGGGGTGCGGCTCAGTGCCCATGCCCAGGTGTTCCTCCAGCACTGGAAGGACAGTCAGGCGCAAAGTCCGGCCTACCGACGGTGGGCGGAGTTGATGCAGGGCGAACTGAATCTCGCGAACCAATTGGAGGCGCTGGACGACATGCGCGCTTTGGGCAGCAGCGACACGTTCCCGCTGTTCGAACGCTTCGTGCTCCACCGGCTTTGTGCCGCCTTCGAAAACGGGACCTTGCCCGCAGCCGAATTGATGGCGCGTATCCAGCAACGCCGTGGGTCCTTCTGGTACAGCGATCACCGGCACGGCTATGCAGCACTGGAACAGGCCGTGGTCTTGCGGGAGCTCGTGGCTGCCGCCGAGCTGAAGATCGAATCAATCGAGACGGGTATCCAGCGTTATGCTGCAACCTGGCATCGCATCGATTCGACTTACCGAAAGTTCCACTTTCATGCCCGCGGCTATGGCCAGGTGGCCTTGCTGGAGCGCATCGTCGAGCGGGTGGAGAAGACCTATCTGACGAATTTTGTGCTGCCTCTGGCGGACCGATGGGGGGATCAGGTGGCGAAGATGGCAATCTGGCCGGGGGATGGCCCGGTGGTGAAGCAGATGGATTTCTTCGCCCACTTCGTGCGCCCCTTCCTCGAAAAGAAGCAAAAGGTCTGTGTGATCATCTCGGATGCCCTGCGCTATGAAATCGCGGTCGAGCTGATGGAACGACTGCTGGCCGAAAATCGGTGGAAAGCGGAATTGGACCCCATGCTCGGGGTGCTCCCCAGCTATACCCAGCTCGGCATGGCCGCGCTACTGCCTGGAACAGTTCGTACGCTCGACCCTGAGAAACGCACGGTCGCCATCGATGGTCGGGAATCCGCTGGAGTAGAGGCTCGGGGCGATATCCTAGTCGCTGCGGTCGGGAACCGGGCGATCGCGCTGAAGGCGGAGGTGTTCATGGAAATGAACACGGGCAGCGAGGCCCGCGCCCTGATCCGCGACCACGACGTGGTGTATCTCTACCACAACATCATCGACGATACGGGCGACAAGCTCGGCTCGGAAGCGCAGACCACGGAGGCGGTGGAGGATGCACTGGAGAGCCTCCTCAAGCTCATCAAGAAGGTCGCCAACGCGAATGGCAGCCAGGTCCTGCTCACCGCCGATCACGGGTTTCTCTTCCAGCAGACGGAAGTACCTGAGGACGATGATCTGCCGCTGCCAGCGGCGGCGGAGTGGCTTTTCCCCCATCGGCGCTTTGCCCTCGGGCGGGGCCTTGAAGCTTCGGCAGGGTCCAAGGTATTCACGGCGGTCGAGTTGGGCTTGTCGGGTGATTGGGCGGCGGCCTTTCCGAAGGCGCTCGGGCGTTTCCCGCTCAGAGGTTCGGGGAAACGATTCGTCCATGGCGGGTTCAGCCTCCAGGAGGTGGTGCTTCCGGTGCTGCGCATTCACAAGAGCCGCACCGATGACACCGAGCGGGTCGAAATCGATCTGCTCCGGGCGCCGAGCAAGATCACCACGGGGCGGGTGACGCTCACCCTCTATCAAGATCGCCCCACGGCCACCAAGACCCTCGGGCGGACGTTACGCGTCGGAATCTTCACTGTGGATGGGGTCGCCATCTCGGAACTCAAGACGCTCACGTTCGATTCTGGTGAGGCCGAGGCACGTCACCGCGAGTCGGTGGTCGATCTGGCGCTCTCCCGTGCGGCGGACCCGCACAACGGCCGGGAGGTGGAGATCCGTCTCGAAGAACTGACCGGCGGCAACCAGAGTGCCGTGCCCTACAAGGTCCACCGGCTGAAACTGCAGAAACCCTTCGCAACCGACTTCGATGAACTCTGAAATCTCCCCCGTGTCTCCCGAATCTGAAGATGTGCCGAACGCCTCGCCGCCGCCGGTAAATCTTGGTCCTCTGGATCGGAAGATCGTGGATGCGTTCCCCGGTCTCGTCGTGCGCAAGGACATCACAAAGGGGCTGAAGCAAAATGCTCTGGTGCCCACCTATGTGCTCGAATATCTCCTCGGGCAGCACTGCGCGACCGATGACGAGGGGACCATTCGCACCGGGTTGGAGGCGGTGAAGCGAATCCTTGCGAAGCACTATGTGCATCGCAACGAGGCGGAGTTGATCAAGTCGATCATCAAGGAACGCGGCCGGCACAAGATCATCGACAAGGTGACGGTTGAACTGAACGACAAGGGTGGTTTCTACGAGGCGGAGTTCACCAGTCTCGGCCTGCGCAAGGTACCCACACCGGACGACTTCGTGCGCCGGCACCCGAAGCTCCTGGTCGGCGGAATCTGGTGCATCACCGAAATCACTTATGAAGTCAGTGAGGACGGGAAGGCCAGCCCGTGGCACATCGACAGCCTCAAGCCGATCCAGGTCTCCAAAGTGGACTATGACGAGTATCTGAAAGCGCGGGCCAAGTTCACCACTGAAGAGTGGATCGACACTTTGGTGCAGAGCCTCGGGTTCAAGCCTGAGATGCTCACGCGCCGGGCGAAGTTGCTGCAGCTCCTGCGCTTCGTGCCGTTTTGCGAGCGCAACTACAACTTGCTCGAACTCGGCCCGAAGGGCACCGGCAAGTCCCACGTCTATGCGGAGTTTTCACCGCATGGCACAATGATCTCGGGGGCGGAGGTCACCGCGCCGAAGCTCTTTGTCAACAATGCCTCGGGGAAAATTGGGCTGTTGGGGTTCTGGGACTGCGTGTGCTTCGACGAGTTTGCTGGCAAGGACAAGAAGGTCGACAAGGTACTGGTCGACACCATGAAGAACTATATGGCCAATCGGGTTTTTTCACGCGGCATGGAGCCGCTCACCGCCGAGGCCTCGATGGTATTCATGGGCAACACCAAGAAGTCGGTGGCCTATATGCTGAAACATTCCCACTTCTACGAGCAGTTGCCCGACAAGTATATAGACTCGGCGTTTCTCGACCGTCTCCACGCCTTCAGCCCGGGCTGGGAAGTCGCGCCGATCCGCAACGACCTCTACACGAGCGGCTATGGCTTCATCGTCGACTACTATGCCGAGATCCTGAAGCACCAGCGCTCGGAGGATTTCACGAGCGGGTACAAGATGGCGTTCGAAATCGCCTCGGAGATTACGACCCGTGACCAGATCGGACTGGAGAAGACCTTCTCCGGGATGATGAAGCTCTTGCATCCCCACGGCGGCGCCACGGTCGACGAGATCGAGGAGTTGCTCGCCTTCGCGATGGAGTGCCGGCGGCGCGTCCGGGAGCATATCCTGCGCATCGACGACACATTTCAGCCCCATGATTTCAAGTATCGGAGGAAGAGCGATGGCGTGGTCAGAACCGCGCTGACGCCAGAGGAAATCCAGTATCCGGAGTTTGCCGGAGCGCATCGGCCGCAGGCCGAAGGAGCCGCAGATATAAAGGCAGGGGAGACCGTGACCGGCTCCGCAAGCGGCGATCTGTCGGCCGCAGTTGATGGTGGGCTTGGAGCCGTGCCGAAGGTCACCGCCGTTTCCGAGGCCAAGCAGGGGCACCTCGTGATTCCGGAGAACAGTAAAGGATGGGGGTATCGGCGGATCTTCGCCAGTCATCTTCGAGGCGCACGCAAGATCACTGTCCGTGATCCCTATGTTCGGGCGTTTTTCCAGATCCGCAATTTCATGGAGTTCCTCCAGGTTGTCCATGAGCTGGTGCCGGAAGGGGACGAGGTGGAGGTGCAGCTGATTACGCAGTCGGACATGGACTCCTGCGTGAAGCAGGACGAGAGCCTCAATCAGCTGGTGCAGAGTTTCACCGGCTCGCGAGTCGCGTTCTCCTGGGAGTTCGACCACAGCCCCAACTTCCATGCCCGCAGTATCACCACGGACCACGGCTGGAAGATCACCATCGATCGGGGTCTAGACGTCTTCCAGCGCTTCGAAACCGGCCCCTTCTCCTTGGAGCAGGCCATGCAAGAAGCCCGCCTAACCCGCGGCGCCGAGGTGACGTACGTGAAGGTGTGAAATACCCACACAGGAAAATGGAGGTCTGGAAACGCTCATTGCACCGCGCTAATGGGCGTCTGCACGTTCTCTATAACGCCAAGCAGATGATAGGTGGGCTTTGTGTAGGTGAGCGCCATGGAGGAAATCGCGGCCTCAAGAGTCTTTGTCGCGAGGTTCAAGACCGTTCGTCTGTCCTCAAGAAGAATACGTCCTTTGCTTTCGATCAGGCTGGCGCGCAGATTTCCGATCGACAGCCTATTCAGGATCGTGAGCGTTGCTACGTCGTCCAATAATCGTGCTGCCGAGGGTGCAATGAGAACGGAGGCGACCGTAGTTGTCGCAGTCTGATCGCCGCTGGTCACTTCGTCGAAGAGTTTGAAAATCACCAGAGCCGACGCTTCATCCGGGAGGGCGCCACATGAATATACGGCCTGTAGCCCAAGCGCCTCATCCATGGCGGTGTCGAACAGCTTCGTGCCGATCCCCACAACGGTGCCCCCGTTTTTGGCTTTTCGATCGAAATGCACATCGGTGTAGCGCTCTCGAACGCCCAAACGTTTGCTCCAGTTTTCTGGCGTGATGAAGGAAAGCCGGTCGTTCTCGGTCGACACCTTTCGGCTGTGTTTCTTGAGCGCGAGATGGAAGAAGGGCTGCAAATCCGGCAGCCCCATTTTGGGCACGCTGCGCGAGTTATTGCCGTAGTCGAAGCGAAGCGCATTGCCTAGCAGGGCCTTGACGGTGCGCACGGCGTCAGTGCCTCCCAGCGCTCCGGTGTTCGTGTCGAACCAGGTTTTGAGTGACTCTTTGGGCTGGGTTGCCGCCTGCATACGGATCTCGGACCAAAACTGTGTGTCGGTAACGCCAAGTACGAGCTGGCTAAGGTCCTCAGGAGACTCCGTCACAGCATTTATGGAGCGATTGATTCGACTTAGCTTCTCATTGAGCAGGGCCCAGATTCGCGCTTCGACGGTGGCGGGATTGTGGAAGAGCAAAACCTTTACCTGTTCTTTTTGACCAATTCGATTGAGGCGTCCCACGCGTTGATGCATACGCATCGGGTTCCACGGCATATCAACGTGTACCAGTCGATGACAGTTTTCTTGGAGATCGATGCCTTCGCCGCCGGCCTCGGTGGAAAGAAGAAAGCGGAGCTTGCCGAGATTGAAGTCCGCCGCCGCCGCCTCTCGTTTGATCGATATGCTCACCTTCCGCTCGTCAGGTAGGAGCACTTCGTCCAATTTTTCGTCGCCGTTGATGAACGACGCACAGTTGGGGCCAAACTCACGCATCAGGTTACTGAGCAATAGCGACTGTGTCGCCTTATATTCAGTGAAGAACAGGACGCTTTCGGTTGCAGGAAGAGTTCGCACCCATCGCAGAATCATCTGCACCTTCGTTTCGACGGTCACAGCCTCCGCCGCGGCGATGAGCTCTTCGATACGAGCGCGCTCGTTCGTCATCAGCGACAAAACGGCGAGGGCGGTCCTTTTCTCCTCGGCGAGATTGCCTTGATCTTCGTCATCCGGATCGAGCTCGCCGATCGTCTGATCGGTCTTGGTCAGAGCCGATTTGCAGGAATTCTCGACATTCTTCAGATACTCGAGTCGTTTCCGCAGCGTCTTGTGAATGGCGAACACCGAACTCGAAGCGAGTTTTTGAAGTGCAATGAGAACCAGCTTTACCGCTTGTCCCTGACGTCGGGAAAGGGTGTTCGCATAGGCTTGTCCGGTCTCGATGAAGAGGGACATTCTGCGATAGAATTCATCCTCCGCCTTACTGTAGTCGTACGGAGTCGCGATGACCTCCGGTTCGAGAAAGAGGCGTTTGCCGTCGATGTCGGTGACGCAGTATTTGTTGTTTCTGATTAGCGCCTGATTGAGGTTCGAGAGCTGAGCTCCAGTGGGTTGCTGTGGATTAAATAGATCCGGTCTCACCAGCGACATAAGTGCGATGAAGCCGAAATCCTTGCCCCGATGCGGGGTCCCCGTGAATAGCAGGATGGATTTTACTTTCCCGGCTTCGTCCAACTTCTTCAGGAGCGCATGGCCAAGAGTCATCCCTGCGGCCTCGTCGTGGTTGAGGTGATGCGCCTCGTCAATCAGGATGAGGTCCCAGTCTTCTGCCTCCAGCATTCGCTCGTGTCGTCCTTTATGGTCCGCGCGGAGTGTTTGGAAGGAGGCCGCCGCTTGATTATGCAACTTCCAGAATGACGCGCCCTCCCTATCTTGGTCGCTGGAGTATTCTGACAGACGGATGTCGAACATGGTCAACATCCGCTGTTGCCACTGTGGAACGAGCGACGCCGGGCAGAGAATGAGCAGTCGCCGGATCAGCTTGAGGTGGAAGAGACGCCAAAGGATGAGACCCGCCTCGATTGTCTTCCCTAAACCGACGTCGTCGGCGATCACCCATCGGGCTGGCCACTGTTCGGTGACTTTTTTGCACACCCAAAGCTGGTGCGGATAGAGGTCGATTCGGCTTGGGTAGAACACGCCCCATGCATCATTCACTGAGCGGATAGCCTCTGCTTGAAGTCGGTATACGGTGTCACCTAACGCATCGGGCAAGTTGCCGAGAAAGGCGTTCGCGGGCGACTTTACAACCGTTAGTTCGGTGTTGAGGCATTGCTGAAGTTGATCGCCAAAGCGAACGATGGTGGTCGCGCCAACGGATGTCACGACGATGCCGCGACCGAAGCGGGCGTGCAGCACTTCTATTTGATCGGTGTTCATTGTGAAGGCTCCGATAGTTGAAGCGAAATCGAATCACTAATTTCTTTGGCCTCATCCACCTCTACCTCGAATGAGGTTTTCAAAACGCGGTCACGAAGTTTCGGATTTTCCGCCAGGATTTGCAGCGGAAGGTCAAAGCAGAGCCCAAAGGTGGGGTCGGAGTTCATGGTTTCACCCAAGCTGGTGAGCTTTGTCGACATTTCGACGGAGGCTGCGATCCCCTTTCCGGGGTTTACTCCGAAGAGCTGACCAAACAGACGTCGCACCTTTCGAATCGGAACGTACGCGTACGGATGTCCGGCGGGATTGGTGATTCGCCCCCGGCGGTAAAGCTCCCGGAGCAGCTGACACCGGCCCATGCCGATGGATGAGCCTAGGTCCGCGGCGCGGAGCCCGGAACCCTGCAGGGAAATCACGCTGTTAGGTGAGAGCAGGCTGGCGAAGTCGCCCGACTTTGTCCCATGGCGGTCAAGGTGCCTGATCGTCTCGTGGTATATGCTCAGAAAACGGCCGAAGCCATAGATGGGCAGAAACTGGCGGAATTGAAAGGTGCCGCCCGCCCGGAGGGTTTGCGCGGCATTGTGAAAGTAAGCGTCGAGTGAACTTACAATCTTCACCGGGTCGATGGGCTCGGCGACCAAGGCGTCGGCGATTTCCAGTTGGTCGAGCTGTTCAAGGAAGGCCCTGTTTCGACCGATTCGGTTGAGCCCAAGTGCCACCAAGGATGAGTCGGCGAACAGAAGAAGCCAGTCGGATCCAGCTGATGGGTGCGTCTGTCTGCTCCATTCGTCCGTGCCCCACCATGGCAACCCAGCGGGATGATTGGCCGGATAGGTTCTTTCCTCGTAGCCCCTAGCCTGGGCCCGACCGTCTTCAAGCCACCACGCTGATATGCGCTTCATGGCCTCCTTAGCGTCGATCTCCTGCCTCAGGGGCTCGTCATCAAACAGGAACTCATCTCTCGTGAGGATGGACATCGCGCTGGCACCACCTGCCGTGGGGCTGTTGAATAGCCGGCTGATTTCAAGTGTTTCGGCCGCACTAAGCCGCGTCCATGCAACGGAAGATTTCGCAGTTCGATCCAGCCAAGAGATACGGAGCTGGTCAGCCAGCTCTTGGCGGAGGTCCCCCTGAAGCAGGTAGGAAAAGACGGGGGCCAGCGTGTCGTTGTCCTCGTTTTTCAGGACCCAATCCTTCAGTGTCTGTGCATCGGCTCCAAGGCGCTTGCGGGCCCTGACAAAAGCAACGAGCCCCTGCTCGGTATACGATTCACTTAATCGTGCATGATCTGGCGCAAATGCCGAGCGTATGATTTCCTCTTCTTCGATGACCCCGTCACAGGAAGCCGACACGACGAGATCCCCGGGTTTCCTTCTTGTTCCGTCGCGGGCCAGGAATGTCGTTTCATGCAAGTAATCTTCAAGCCGCAGGAAGGTGGTACGGTTTGAATCAGCGCCGACTGCCATTCCGGTGCAGGCTGTGATTAGGCCACCCAGCCGTCCGGCGCATTCCGGGGAGACAAAGCCGTCTTCACCAATCTCCTCACTCACCGCCTCAACTAGGCCGAGTCCGGCCAGTTCGTTGACAAGTCCCACATGGGTTAGCCGGCTCGTCACGGCTGGACAAGCCAGTGTGCCTGGCGGGTGCTTTGCCTGAAAATGGGGCCATTGGGAAATCACCGTCCACGCCGGCGACTCGGACATGGCTAGCGCATCTACCAACCGATGGGTAAGCTTTCCTGGGTGGATGAGTTCTTGGTAAGCGGAGGGTAAGCCAGCTGGAACGACGGGCCGTTTCAAAGCAACCCGGCGAAAGGCGCCGTGGGCTGAGTCCCAAGCGAGCCACGACAGCAGCCCGCCGCCGCTGGCCAGTTCTTCCCATTTGAAGACCGGATCTGGTTTGGTGAGTAGCTCCCAGACGCTCGACCAGAAACCGTACGCGCCGAGGCTTCTCGGAACCTTCAGCTCCGCTCCAAGGGAATCCCATGAAGCCGCTGTCAACGCGGCCAGCTGATCCAGTTGCCGCTCCCATTCCGCGGCCATCTGGCTGGCGACGTCGCGGTTTCTTGGGTTTTCGAGCGCGATGCGCTGGCGGCCGGGGTCGGGAATAAAGGGCGCATTTAACGACCAGCCAGCGTCGGTGTGTTCCTTCAGAGGGGTGGTTACCCAAATCCGCGCCAGACTTGGGGGTAGTGGCAGGACGCCGTCCGGGCCAATCGAAAATATCAGCGATGCCGGCCGAGTATCGCCGGCCAGTTCACAGCGGAACACCAGATAGCTCGGTCCTTGTTCAAATCTGGCGACCTCAATGTTCTTTGTTTCCGCAAGGGGGGTGATATCCGGACGAAGGTTCCTATGCCCTTTTTCGTCAATCAACGTGATGTGACGAATCGAGCGGGAGAACAGTGTAAAAAGGTGCGCTTGCCGGCCGAAATGCTCAAAGGCAGCCGTGCCAACCGGAGCGCTTTGGTCGGGCCTCCAGCAGAGACGGAAAATCGTGGGATTACCTTTCGGTTTGGCAGCGTGGGAGTTGGCCGCGCTCTTCAGTTGCTGAATTTCCTCCGAGGTAAGGCCCCGCGGATAGAATCCGGCCACAATGCGAAAGCCGATTCGATCGCTTAGCACCACGGGCTCGTCAGCAATGAAGAACACGCTTTTGAAGCCCAGGCCGAACCGCCCCGTCGTGGTGGCCGTCTGCCTCTCCTCGTCGGAGCCCTTGTCCGAGAAATTCAGGGTGAGCATTTTTGCTAGGTCCTGCCGGTAACCTCGGGGCTCACCCGGGGCGAAGCCCGCTCGGCTGGAATTGATCGGGCGCCCCCAGTGAACGATCTCGAGCAGCCCTGCATTCGCGTCAATCTTCACGCTGAATCTCGATTCGTGATCGGAAGTCGCGTACATCTCGGCCTGCTCCACCGCAGCGTCATCGGCATTCTGGAAAAGCTCCATGAGTACTGAATCCGGCGAATACTGGAAGTCCGTCATCTTGCGCTTCAAGGCATTCACGAGAGCCTGGCTGGCAGTCTTGGCCTCTGACGATTTCCCGTCGAGGATGCGGCCCAGCTTGAGATTGGCCGTAGCCCGCAACGACTCGGCCTCGGCTGCCAGTTTTTGCGCGACACTGGGGGACCGTACTTTCTTTTCATCCGCTTCGGCTTGGATGAAGCGCGCCTTCTCAAGGGCCTGAAGAATGCCGGCGAGGCCGGCCATGCGACGCGCCCCGAGTTCCGCAAGGCGCGACTCGGCGCTTAGGAGCAGATAGGACTGGCTGCGTCGAAGATCAGTCTGGCCTTGGTCGAGTGACTCAAGAAAGGCTCTGATGTCGGGCGGGCAGTCATCGTTTGTGCTGCGACCTTGCACCCATTCTAGAATCAGGTCGATGGTCTTGGCGAAGACCGCAGTCGGATTTTCCAGCGACTCGGTGTCCTCCATCCGGCGCAGCCGGACGAGGTGACTGTCTCCGTCGGAGGTGTATTCGACCCATCTTTGCCTGGCGAGGTCGTTGCTGGCCCCGACGAGTAGCGAATCGATGCGGTCCGACAGGCGGGCGGAGAATTTCTTTCCGGTGAGCGACACGCACGCCAAACTTACCCCGTCCACAAATTCGAAAATGAACCGTTTTTGGCTGCGCTCAATCCACGCCAAGGTTTCGCGGCGGTCGCCCAGCAGGTCGAGAAAGAACGCATTGTAGCCTAGGGATGACTGGCCGCGGCTCAGGAGATCGGCGCAATGCGATTTTAGCTTTGGGAGCGGACCCAACACTGCGACAAGCGCCGCGACCATGAGAGGCCCGGCCTGTCCGTCAGCGAAGGGCTCAAGATAGTTGATGAGCGCGTCCGCTTGCTTGTCGAATGATGGAACCGCCTGCAGGCGATGGCCCGGGTCACGCCACGCTTCGCCTGCCGCGGCTGCCTGACCTTTTTGAGTGTCGGCCGGATTGAGAATTTTGCTCTGTGCATCGCAAAGCTGCACCGAGAGATCGACGCCCTCTGCCGGCCAAATGAGCCGGTGGGCTGGCATCCATGCTCCCTCTCTGTTTACGAGTTCAAGGTGCGGAAGAATCGTTTTGTCCAACCCGTCCCGAGCGGCCTGGCGCAGATAGGCATCAAACGCGGTTCGATGCCGATTCGATGCGAGGCTGGTCATGATTGTTACCAAGCGACTCTGGGCCTTATCATCGGTACCGAACGGGCGGCAAAGTCCAAGTCCCAGTTCAGTCCAAACGGTTTCATTCCAGCCTTCGGGATTGTTGTTGGGAATACGGCAGAGTTCGGCGAGGAGCTTCGCTGCGGGGAGACTGCTGAGTGCTTCGGTCTGCCGCAGAAATTCGGCGCGGTCCCCGCGAGGGAGCGCGTCAGACCCAAGGCCGAGCGCCCAATCTGTTTTCTGCTCCGCCCATTCGGACAGGATTTCAAAGGATCGACTGCGGCGGAAGAGGAATCCTGGGAGGTGAGTCTTTAATGATTCGGCGAGCCAGTCCGCTAGCGCAGACTCGCTGGTCCAACCGTCACGAGGGTATTCGCCAAGGGTACGCAGGTAGGCGCTCAGCCCTTGGAAATAGACCACGTTTTCCGGCTGTATGGATCCGCCATCTCGGAGCGGAAGCCACGCGGTGGAGCGAATAAGTGGCACCAGTCCCTTGGCGTGATGGTCTCCGCGGGTGAGGCCGTGATTGATGAGCCTCGCTCTGTTTTCGGGCGTCTCGCTTTCAAGGCAGCGGCGCAAAATGTAGTTCCAACCAAGCTCCCACACGACCCGTTCGTCCGTTTCGCCCTCGATTTCAAAAATCTCCAGCTGAACCGCCCGGCGTTTCCCCTCCTCCTGCCTTTTGATGAGCGCACAGTCGCTTAGGAACGCCGCCCATTCTCCCTGCAACTGTTCAGGGAGTTCGCGCTCAAAACAGGGGGAATGAAGTACGTAGCGGCGATCGAGACTGCCGTCCGCCGCGGCAATGCTCACCTTCTTTGATGGTTCGCACTCGAGGCGATGCACGGGGAGCCGGCGGAGAAGTCGCTGCCGCACCTCGGGGGGCTGATTCACCGCCGCCTCGTGAAGTCCGATGAGGACTTCATCCAGTTCATTGTCCAACCAAGCGTCCGGTTGAAAAGCTACCCCCGTCCATATGACCTCCAGGTGATTGAGCAGATCCCATGCTCCATGGGCGGTCAGGGGTGCGAGATGGAGCCAGGTGGCTGTTTCGCCGGCAAAGACACCACCCCAGGATTCGTCGAGGACAGTCCAGACTGGCTGGTCGGCCAGAACATGCCTGACCAACTTCGCCCACAGCGGGCTGCCCGGTTCGTGAATCTGCAGCCACTCCTCGCTTTCGATTTGTTCGAAGCATCCGTGCAGCAGATAGCGGATCGCCAGCCGGATTCTAGGTGCGCGGTGAGCCGCGAGTTTCTCCGCTAGGGTGCGGCGCAAATCAGCGGCAGCAAGCTTGGCGGCCTTCAGCACCTGTTCAGCCGCCTCGGCAACCCGGAGAGTCTTGACTGAGCATACATTCACCCACGCCGGAGCCGGCGCCTCGACCGTCCAGCACTCGAAATCCGGCAGAGCTCGGTTCAAGCCAGCCAGCCAAGGCTCGCTGTCCGAATCATGGTAGTAGCGAGGAGTCGAGTCCGTGTTCCAATTTCTCGGTGTGACGTAGATCGATTTCCGGGTCCGGCCTTCCCGCACGGCGATCAAGGGAAGATCGCCAATCAATTCAGCGACCACCGGAGAAAGCCTTCCACCAAAGCTACGCCAGTGATCGGAAAGCACTCCATCTAGCCATGCGATCGCTGCGGGGCTTAATCCTTCGGCATTGGAGCCAGTAAGAAGCGCTGCGAGGTCACTCTCGCTCAGCGGTGCATGCGGGCAATTTGTCAGGCCCGCCTCAACGTTCACAGGCCCCGCCTGCGCGAGAAACCTCGACGCAGCCAACATTGAGAGTCCGGAGAACGCTCGCAGGACCGCGGCGATATCAGCGATGGGAGGCAGAACAGCAACGATCACTCCCCGAGGTACAAGCTGCCATTGCTCTCCCCTCGTAAGCCAGCGGCACACAAGAGAGTGGCGGCTGCATATCTCAGCCGCGAAGGTTTTCCAAGTCCACGTGGCTTTGAGTGCGGCTATAAGCTCTGCGGTCTCCTCAGTGATGAAGTTTTCCGCAGTGACAAATGAATGGACGGTTTCCGGCAGGTGGGCCAGTGCCCCATCGCCCATGACAAAACGGTTCCACTCCAGGCAGGCTCTGCTGCCCGGGGGATTGCGCGGCTTGAAGGCATCTTCCAGCCAGTCAATACGAGTCCGTTGACCGTCGAGAAAAGCGAAGCCATGCAGAGTAATGGTGATGTCTCGGCGCAGGCGCTGGAACGGAATCTCGGATTCACCGGGCTGATGGCTTATCGGGAGGAAAACGGCGGAGCGAACCCGCAGGCGTCCCTGCTTCGCCGGCTCGGATACAAGCACCGCACCAAAGTGCGGTACGCCCTTCGACTTGATGGTCTTTGCGTTTCCCTCGGCGTCCAATTCTTGGACCATCGGCCAGTCTTCGGCGCATCGGATTTGTTCGGCTTGCGCCAACGATAGGTTTCCCGTGAGGCCCAGATACGTGAGGCAGCGTTTCTGCCCTTGGATCGCGAATGAGAGTTTTCCCCGCATGAGGGTCGGAGAATCGCTTCCGATGGGAACCGGCCGCTGCGAATCGTCATTCAGGCGCCAGACAGCTGCGGATTTTGTCGAGGTTTCAGCAAAGCGCACCTCCGTCAGGTTGCGCAACGTGACAAGAGATGGAGCGATGCCGCCCAGGACGGCTTCAATCTGCTGACCGAGGGCATCGTCCATGGCCGGTAAAGCTCCCTGAGCCGGATGGATCCAGCCCACTTCACCTTTGGCGTCCCGCGCGTGTTCCGGGTGCCGGAGTGGAAGCCAAAGGGCGACCCAATGCGCGCCGAAAAATCCGGATTCGTGGACGGTCGCGGCGATGTGCCTGAAGATCTCCGCCTGATGGGTTCGAAAGGCGTCATCCCACGCACCGTGCCGCCATCCACTGCGGGGATTAAAGAAGTGGGGGATGCTTGATGATGCCCAGCCGTCGGCCTGATTCACCGATGCCGCTACGAAGAAAGCCTCGCAGAACGCGTAAACGCTCTTGAGGCCTTTACCAAAGCGTCCAATTGCGCGCACGTTTGCACCCTTGGTGCCGAGCCGCAGGCGTTTCATGGCGCCGAGGTCGTCCGGGGAAAACGGGCCGTTGTTGATGATGCAAAGTCCGCGGCCGTGCAGAAGCGGATGGGGTGATTGTGGGTTTGCTGGGGTAATCTGAAATAGCAGGCGCCCCGCGAGCGCGTCCTCGGCGTTTTGCACCATTTCCTTCACCAGGCTTTCCATCGAGCCATAGCCGCGCAGGAGCTCCTGAATCTCATCGATGTCGCCCGCGGGTGGATGGTCGTAACCGTAGCTCATAATGGAATAGGAAAATTGTACGTCGAACTCTAGGCTGGCTGGCTGTAAGGCCTGTTCACGGTCGAGCGAGTGAAAGAAGGGTAGCGCTTACGCAGCCGCAGGGACGTGTAATTGATATACGACCACGCGAATTGGGCGCGTGCAATTTCCTGCCACCGAGGAGCGACATTCGCGCAGAGTGTGGGGCGTACGAGCGATTCGGAACAATCGCAGGCCGCGTCCTGCGCGAGCGAGCCAATTTCTGTGGGACAAGTAAAATACGGAGTTACGACTGAAAACCGGATTGAAAGTTACGATACTGTGACGCATGTCGAACGAGCGGAGACAGTGGAGTGGGCCGCTGAAGAGCGATTCATTCCGCCCCAAGCTCGCGTTAGTTCGAAAGCGGGTCGTGTCCGACGCGTTCGCCGAAGTTGAAGCCCATTTGCACGGTGGCGTACTCGATCTCGCGCTGGGCTTGTCTGGCGGCCTCCGTCGGCGATGAATTTCCGGCCGCGACGTCGAGAATCGGGGGAACCATTGCGGTTAACAAGACGGTTAGGCGCCTGAGAATGTCCTGGAAATCTTCATCACGCGGCGGGTGCGGTGCCGTCGGCACATGGAAATGGCAGAAGATGTCGCCGGTGTCGAAGTCGAGCAGCCAGACAAAGCGGGTGAGGGTGTGGTTGAGCCGATGGAGCAGCTCGGCGACGGCGGGCTGGTGGGCTGCGGGCACCGGGCCAACATCCTTGGGCATTGTCACATGAAATTCGATGAAGTGCGGGGATTCGGCAATGACGATGCAGACCGGTTCCTCCGGATAGGGGAACAGACAGACGATTCGGTTGTTCCTGGGATCTTCCTCATAGGTGATCCCGGTTTGGGTGAAATGCTGCCGGAGGATTTCAAGCGGTGCCTGTGCTGTCATCGGGCGATTGGGGTTTATTCAGGCTGCAATCGGGAGGGACGCCGTCTCGCCCCTGCGATGACGGGCGGACCACGCTGCGCGGGCTAGGCGGCTGGTGGGCATTGGCGAGGGGAAACGGTTGGTATTTGCCGAGGCGAAACAGCGCTTGCGCAGCAGCGGGCGCAGATCGGTCGGGACGAGGTAGACGGTCACCAGGGCGATGTCGGTGGGCTCTTCGGCGTGCTGGAAGATGAAGACATGTTGCCCGTAGGCACGGACCGTAGCGCCGGCCCCCTCCTGCAGGTGCGCGAGGAAACGGGCCAAACGTGCTGGGGCCGTCTCCGGCGCGAGTCCGAAATAAAAGATCCGTTCCAGCATGCGGTCGAGGGTGCGTATTCTCCAGCCCAGCCGCTCGTTGGCCCTCTGTCGGGCGTGTTCGGTTATGCATAGGCTCATAGGATGTTGGGGGACGATGTTTGGTGGATCGGTGATTGGCGCTCCTTGCTGCTGAGGACCGTTGAGAGCCTACCACAGGGGGTTGGACAATTGTGGGGGTAGGGGATGGAAGGCCGGCTGAAGCGTTTGATATTGGCTGCTACGGGGTTTTTAAGCATTTCATAGTTTTCAGTCTGCCAGTGTTCGACGTTTACCCGACGTAGCTCAATCTCAGCTATGTTCTTTGGTAGTCGTGCGGCAGCAGACCGGTGGTCTTATTGGTGCCGGCGGCAAACCGAACCAGCACGATGCAGCCATTGCATCGATCGAAAATATCAAGCAAGGATCAACCGGTCTTGCTCGGGCGATACGAGCAACCGACCACAGCCGCTCCGAGCATCGAGCAGGCTTTCGGTGATCGCATCTTGAAGGTAGCGCTCGACCGTTGAGCGCATGGGACGAGCACCGTGGGTCTTGTGAAAGCCACGCCGAATCAGGAACTCGACCGCCTCCGGTGTCGCTTCCACGGGGAACCCGAGGCGATGCAGCCGGGCCTGCTCGCGGGCGATCATCAGTTCGCAGATCTCCCGCTGGGTCTCGAACTGCAGCCGGGCGAAGACAATCTTCTCGGTGATGCGGCCAACCAGCTCAGGGCGCAGTTGTTGTCCTACCCGGTTGAGCACGGTGCGCTCAACAGTCGCCATCGGGGCGGAGATCATCCGCATCACTTCGGCGGATCCGATATTGCTGGTGAATACGACATAGAACCGCGACAGATTCCGCCTCTCGCCAGTGGCGAGAGTGATGCTGGCGTCGTCGAGGATTTGTAGGAAAAGGTCGAGCACGAGCGGATGGGCCTTTTCGACCTCGTCGAAGAGCAGCGTTCCATCCTCGACGCCGAGCAGCGCACGCCCGAGCAGGCCGATCTCGGCCACCCCGTAGCCGATCAACTTCTCGACCGATGATTGGTTCTGGTACTCTGACATGTCAAAACGCACTGGCTTGCGGCCTTCGAACAGGTGCGCCGTGAATACCTGGGTGAGCTCCGTTTTCCCCACGCCGGTGGGGCCAACGAACAGGAACGAGCCTTTGGGGCGGTCCGGGTGAGCGAAGCCCATTTCTCCGCGTGTTAAGACGGATACCATCCGCTCCATGAGATGACCTTGTCCGCGGATGTTCGCCTCAAGGTGCGCCCTCAAACCCCGAAGGCGGTCCATCACGGTTTCGGTGGCAGGGGACGAAGGTACCGAGCGAAGCACAGTCATGGTGTTCAAGCTTTGGATCGATACCAGGCCGGAGTCCGCCCATTCGCACCAAGGGGCCGAATGTAAGCCCGACGAAAGCCCAAATCGCAGTGCTGCACCACGGCATGGAATCGCCGCAGGCGACGGAATTCGTGGGGCTCTATGTAGTAGCGATCCTCTTCCGTCAGCGAGGTTGTGCGCTTGCCGCCGGTCCAGCCAGTCGTGCGCCGCAACGACTGGCGTTTACCCAACGTATCGGCCGCGATCTTAGCAGAGTCCTCATCGGCGGCACAGAATGTCACCCGGTTAGCCATGTTGGCGATGAACACCTTGGCCTTCCTCTCGTCGCCCATCGGGGGGACCAACGAAGAGTACGACTGCGTCGCCGCCACAACAGTAGCCCGCGCTTCGCGTATCAAGTCCACGACGTTGTAGTCGCTCATGCCGTCCTCCGAGGCAGTGACGATTTTCTGGGCTTCATCGGCCCAGAAAATCAAGAGATTGTCGTTGGCACGCGCTTCGGCCGGCCGGTCGTAGCGGTGCAGCACGTGCGAATAGAAGGCCAGTTTCAGCAGCGTATTGACATACCGGCGCTCGACCACAAACCGCTGGGGCATCGCCACGCAGATGATCTTCGCCCGGTCGATGTCGGCGAAGGCAAACGAGGATTTCTCGGGGCAAAACACCGCAGCAATGTCCGGATCGGTGAACGGCTTGAGGTAGTTGGCGATGGTGGTGCGCACACCACCGAGCTGCTCGGCAGGCTGGTTGATGAAGGCCCCGTAGTAATGCTGCAGCAACTCGGTGGCCTCGGCGGACGGATCCTTCTCGATCAACTTCATAGTGTCCTCCAATAGCCAGGGGATGGTGAGTAGCTCGTAGGCCTGCGCCAACGTCACGCCAAGTCCAGCACAGCGCAGAGCGCGGAACGCGAATTCCATCTGCACCTGCGCCTGCATCCGGAAGAAGCTCTGTTCGGTGCGCTGACCGAGCGAGGCGGCAACGTCGCAGACGATCTTAGCCTTCGCGGAGTAAGGGAGGTTCGGAACATCGAGGAAGTTGAACCGATGCACCGGCTGCCAATCCGGAGCCACACCATCGGGACGGACCTGAAGGAGGATCAGGTCGGCCGCCCGGCCCTGATGGCCCAGCATCGCGGATAGAGTTTCCCAGTACACGCCTTTGTCGTCCACACAAACGCCGCCCCAGGTGGGGCAATTCCTGGTCACCTGCCAGAGCATGGTGTTGATCGCCGCCACCGTCTTGCCGGTGCCCACCTGCCCAGTGATCAACCACCCCCGGCAGAAATCGAACACATCCCAGGAAAATCCACCCAGGCGAAGCACGACTTGGCGGCGCTCTCCCCTATAGGTCAAAGCGCAGTAGACCTGCCAGCAGGCGAGCAGGCCGAAGGAGACCGACAGGACTTCCGCCCGGGGCCAGAGGGCCAGGGCAAAAGCGACACTTAGTGCGGACAAGAGCAAATTCACTGTCATGATACAACCCCTCGATTAGGAATAGCGGAGAACATCGGGAAAGATGCCCGACTGCCGCCGCTTCCGCTTGCACGCTCCTGCTGGATTTCAGAACGAAACGGATCGCGACGATTGGCCGGCCCCACGCTCCCCGCGCTGGCGGACAGTCACCTTCCGGATCAGTGGGGCGTTTTCGGCGACCGCGGGCTTGACTGATGGATGCACTGGGTCGCTTCATCCGAAGGAGCCAACTGGCCGCCACAGCGAGGGAAATAGGGTCGAGTTCGACCATTACTGCGTTTTGATTTGAGCGGATTTTCCGCTTAAATCTCGCTGGAACGGCTAGGAACGCCATGATCGGCCCATGCTCCTGCAGTTTTCCTTCTCAAACTTCCGGTCCTTCAGGGGGCTGCAAACCCTCAACCTGGTCGCTGGCAATCGCGACAAGTCCCTACCCGGAAATTGCATTACCCCCAACCTGCCGGGACTCAAAGGCAAGCTCCTGCGCTGGAACAAGGGCGCGGCCATCTATGGGGCCAACGCCAGCGGCAAAACCACCGTGCTGGAGGCGTTGAAGGCTTTCGCCGAGATGGTGAAGCTTTCGGCCAAACTCACTGATCCCAAGGAGCCCATCACGCAGATCACCCCCTTTGCGCTCGATCCGGCTGCCGCAGCGGAGCCCACCGCCTTCGCTGTATCCTTCATTCAGGATGCAGTGCGATACGAATACCGCGTAGCCGCCACCCGCGAGCATGTCTGGCATGAATCGCTACGCTCATTTCCCTCGGACAAGGAACAGATCTGGTTCTCCCGCGACTGGTCCGAGGAGATGCGGGACCACATTTATGGGCATGCAACCCCGGGCACGTTTGTCCGCGACCCCGGACTCGAAAAGCGAACCCTTCCCAACGCACTGCACCTCTCCAAGTTGGTTTCGGAGAACAACAAGCAGGTGGAGCCCGTTTTCCGCTGGTTCAAGGATCGCCTAAGCTTTCTCGACCTAAGCGTCCGCAGTCGCTTGGGCGAGGGTTTCAGCATGAGGCAGATCATCGACAAAACAGCGCTGATGCCACCGCTCCTAGAACTGCTTCGACATGCTGACATCGGTGTGACTGGCGCGTCCGTACGAGAAACCGACATCGCCGAAGCTGAACTGCTCCGCATTCGCCCCCTGATTCCCGAGGGACAGCGCGAAGACTTCACGAAGGCCAAGCTGCTCCAAGCCGAGTTGCTCCACAGCGCACCGGGCGGGGGCTCGCTGCCCCTGGATTGGGAGGTGGAGTCCGCTGGTACGCGCCGCTTGTTCGCACTTGCCGGCCCTTGGCTGGACATCCTGCAGAAAGGCAATGTTGTCTGTATCGACGAACTTGAAACCAGTATGCACCCGCTGATGGTGCGGGAGCTGTTGCGGCTCTTCTTCAGCGAAAAGGAAAACCCGAATCGGGCACAGCTCCTTTTCACCACCCACAATCCGCTTCTCCTTGATCCCACTCTCATCCGCCGCGACCAGATCTGGTTCACCGACAAGAACAACGAAGGCTCTGCATACCTCTACCCACTGACCGACTACGAGCCACGCCAGGGTGAATCATTAGTGCGCGGCTACATGGCCGGCCGCTACGGCGCCGTGCCTTTCGTCCCGGGCGGCCTGCTTGGCAGTTTCAAGAACGGCGCGGCCATGGAAAAGGCAGTGCATGAATAACGCATCTCACCTCCCGGAGCTTCCTTGGTGGAAGCAGGCGGCTGCACAGAAACTGGAGCGCGAGAGGAGGACCGTCGCTTCCTCCCGCCTTCGCTCGTCCGGGCGACTCGATTTTGATCGTGACCGAGGGCACTGTCACCGAGCCGGTCTATTTCAGCATGCTTCGCAACGACATGAAACTGTCGACGGTCACAGTAGCCATCTATCCAGGCGAGCATTCGGACCCGAGACATGTGGTCAAAACCGCCGAAACAAAAGTGAAGGACCTCGCCCGGCGCGCCCGCAAAGGCCTGCTTGGGATGGATGAACCTGCGAAATATGATCACGTCTGGGCTGTGGTGGATACCGATGTCGCCATTCGGCAAGGATTCTGGAACGACGTCGTGCAGCTCGCCGCAGCGCGAAACATAAAACTCGCGCATTCCACGCCCTGTTTTGAATTTTGGCTGCTGCTACACCTGGTGGGGCCAACAACCCGCAGTGACCTCAACGATGGCGAGACTGCCAAGGCCGCAGTGAAGACAGTGTTAGGACAGGAATACTCCACCAGCGAAAAACTCGCCAACGAGGTCATGCCACAGTTCATCGCCAGGTGGCCAGATGCGGTGAGAGCCGCTGGAGTAGTACGGCGCAACCACGAGAATGCCGGAACGCCAGCACCCGCCAATCCCTCGACGATCGTAGATCTCTTGGTCTGCACAATGAACGATGCAGCCCAACCTACGCGCCGGAAAAGCACCTGAGCCCAATACCCCGATTTCGAAGACCGTGCCAAATACGGGGAGTACCCCAATTCGCCCGCCTTGAATTCATCGGCGGACTGTTGATTTGAGCGGTACGAATTGCAGGCGCACCCAGCACGGTTGTAGCGGGACGGCTGCCTCAGACCGGGATTGGTTTCAGTAACACAATACAGGAACGCCGACGCGATAGACGCATTGCCCCGAACATCAGGAAAGGCGACTGCCGCCGCTTCCGCTTTCACGGACCTGCTGATTTTCAGAACGAAACGGATCGCGGCGGTTGGCCGGCCCCACGCTCCCCGCGCTGGCGGACAGTCACCTTCCGAATCAGTGGGGCGTTTTCGGCGACAGTATGCTCGGCACCTGGCGGCACCTCGTGGATCGATTCCAACCGCAGCTCCGAGATCTCCGGCAGCAACAATGCCAGTCGCGCCCCTTCAATCAGCACCTCATGCTCCCCGAAGAACAGCCGCAGGATTTCGGTCGTGCCACCTGCGTCGTACTCAAAACACGCCAGGCACGACCACGGGAAATGCCAGCTCCGTTGCGCGCAGCTCAAGACGGCCAGAGTTCGAGCTGGCGTGTCGGTGACCGCCCGGCGGTTGAAGGCTCGCGGATCGAGGCCTCGACGAGCGCACAGGGCTTCTTGAAGAGAGCTCATAAGGCAATTCTCACCGAGCGGATACGATCCCGGCTCATGAGCTCCTCATGGCGGCGGAGCCTTTCGCGCATCGTAAGCGCGGCCGACAAGCCCTGAGCGGAGGAAGCCACCGGTTGAAGGTCGAGGGCGAGAGCCTTGCCTCCCTCCCGGGCCACCGCCTCGCGCAGCGCCGCCTTGTTCTCTG
>CAJCBL010000016.1 GCA_903960515.1 uncultured Verrucomicrobiota bacterium | reverse complement strand
CCTGGAAAAACCAATCGCGTGCAAGCACGCTCCTACAAATGAATGGTTACGGCTAAGGCGTGCACAAGTTTCGCTGGATCTTCAGCGCACCATCGTGGACATGAAGCCCGCAGCCGGCGACCACCTTCCTAGCAGAGCCCTCCCGAATGCTGGAGGCGCGCCGGTTTCGCGACGCCATCCCGGCCCACCCACCGCCCGGCGAGGGCAACCAGCAACGCACGCCGATCGTGCTCTCGCGCCTGCAGGTCAGCGGGGCGTTCTCCGCGGGTTGGCTCGGACTCGGCCCCACAAATAGTGAGGTCGAGCGGATATTTCCTCCGGCCCCATTAGGGCATTGTCCCTATTTACATATATTGGGCCTTCGGCCCTATTAGGCTAACGCGCCGGCAGACTGTTTCAACGAACTGTCAATAACCTCGTGTGTCGGGTTTGTCCTTGGCAATGCGTGGAATTGGTCCGTTGTCCTCGGGCGGTTGATGAAGCACCGGCGAGCCTCATTGCGCAGCTGCATTTTTACCCCCCCACGGCGACCAGCCCGAACCGCCATACCCCCCATCCCCATGTTATCTCCACGGATTTCCGGTTATCACAGACGCTACAGCATTGCTGTATTGGCGACGCTTTTGAGTTACGCAGGATTGGCCAGCAGGTTGTGCTCGGTTTCGTTGCCCGATTGGGCGGAGCTGCATGGGGTGCCGGCGAACCAGCGCGGAGCTTTGGACATGCCCGCCGGCGATGGGGTCACGAACCTCTTGAAGTATGCCTTGGGTGTGCTGCCTATGGAGCATGCGGCCGCCCGCTTACCCCAGCTCCAGGTCATCGAGCAAGGCGCTGGTTCCTCTGCTCTCGCGCTGGTCTTTACGCCCAACCCCCAGGCGGAGGGCATCCGGTATGCGTTGGAGACGTCGGAAAACCTGGTAGCGTGGACGGAGGTTACCAGCGTGCGGGAGCCTCACGGGGACAATTCCAGTGGCACAGGACTGGTGCGCCTGCGAGAGCTAGAACCGAAGGTGGCTGCGGCTCGCTTTGCCCGTTTGCGGGTGGATATGCTGAATGTATTTACCATCCCATTTCCGGCCAATGGCCAGCTGTATATTCCGGACGTGCAGACCAGCTACCCAGGGGTGGATTGGACCAAGTTGGATCGCCTGTATCTGACGGCAGGGCATTATGCGTATATCAGGCTCGGGAATTTGCCGCTGCGCAGTGCCGCCCGGCCCTTGGTGATCAACAACCGCGGCGGGCAGGTGCGCGTGGGTGGCCTTGGTCATCACTACCTGTTCTCGCTCACTGGTGGCTCGAATTGGGCGCTGACCGGGAAATACGATGCCGCGCAGGGACTCGGTGATGCGGCGTTCCCGGGCCATCAGGGGAATAATTATGCGAACACCCGTGGCCGGTATGGGATCCTGGTGGATGATGCCTTTTATAAGAATGAAATTATCGGGATTTCCGTGGGAGGGAGAGCCACCCGCTTCGAGATCTCCCATATAGAACTCTGCCGACTGGGTTTTGCGGGGTTGAGCCTGAAGACAGATAATGATGGCACTGCCCTCATGTCCGATGTGCGCCTGCATGATCTCTACATCCATGATGTCGGAGGTGAGGGTTTCTATATCGGCAGCACACAAGCCCCGCCGCAGCATGCCTTGGAGGGGTTGACTATCTATAATTGCAGGGTGTTGCGTACCGGCTATGAGGCGCTGCAGGCTGGGCAGTTGGGAGATCGCAACGAAATCCATCACAATGTGTTTGGCCCTGCGGCCTTGGACTGGAAGGACGCCTTTCAGACTTATCAGGACAATGGTGCCCAAGGCAACTGCCGCTACGGCAAGACCAGCATCCATCACAACATCTTCATTGGGGGTGCTGATTCGCTGTTCTCCTTCTTTGATGTGAAACGGGCGGCGGACACTCGCCGGCCGGGCGACGGCTTGATGTTCAGCGACAATTATTGTTCGTCGTACCGACAACTTGGAGCCTATCTGGGCTCCACAGGTGGGGAGGGCGAGGATGGTGTCACGTCCTATCGTTATGAGCGCAATTATCTGCGGGGTTTCAAGTGGCAACGCTTCGAGGTCTATCCCACTGCCACCAAACCGCAGCACCTGTTTCGGACCTTTTTGAACCTCAGCGCGGTCACGCTGCTGGACAACAAGTTCGACTCGGAGTTGAATCTGACCAATCGGATCGCTGGCATCAATGGCGTGTCCGGCAATGTCACAGCTACCGGGAATGAACGAGTGCCGCTACCGCCGGTTGTATATAATGATGCCGGGTTTCCAGCGAATTTCGACTACCTACGGCTGGAAATTTGGGCGGCGGCTTCGGCTTTGAACAACAACACCCCCATTACGTATGAAATGGACGACTGGGTGATGCATAAAGGGGTTCCCTATCGCTGCATTCAGGGTGGTGCTAACGCCGGATTGCGGCCGGACCTGCAGCCGGAGACTTGGGAGCCCCAGCCGTTGCCCGCCGACGATGTGCGGCTGCATCCCGGCTCACCCTATAACGGGATTGGCCTACTGGACCAGGCGGACTAGTGCTCGGAACCAGATTGTGGTTGTAACGAACCGGAGTGGAATGGCCGGATTGGGTGGCGTAGCCAATCCCGCCTACGAGCAGGCCTCGCCCAGCGGAGACCGGGGCTGGCTAACGGTTCGCAGATGAACGGCGGCGCGCTTGAGCAGGGGGAGCGTGGACTTGAACTGGTCGCACCGCCGCACGCAGCGCAGCCGGGCCCCGAGGCGCGATTGTCTCGCGCTATGGTAGAGGGTGCCGATGAGCCGTAGGATGAAGCCGATTGCGGCCTGCTGCGCGGCTCGGCCGCCACGATCACGACGTACCCGGTTGTCCCCGACTACAGCCGCTACGAGTTCGGCCACGATCTCGACTATTCCAGCGGCGACATCGGGCTCGCCGGCCACTGGCTGAAGTTCGCCCTCCACCACCTGTTCCTCCACAAGGCGCGCTGCCGGCCGCTGTGGTGGATGATCCCCGAATAGACCGCCATGACCCCCGCCGACCTCACCCGACCTATCTCCTACGCCTCGGTGCCTACGCGCGGCACGCGGTTCATGCGCACCTTCGTGCCCTACCAGCTGCTGCGCTTCACCATCATCAACGTGAAGATGCTCCGCCTCCTCTCCCGCGCCCATCACACCAAGCCGCGGCGCTGAGGCGGCACTCCCGCAGAGCAACAGTACCGCCGTCGCGCCCACGGAGCGGCGGCGGTGAAGAGGGCCAATCCGGGCGAGTCGCCGAAGCCCTCAGAAGCTCACGTCCAGCCGCGTCCAAAGCGTACGGCCGGGCTCGTTGACTCGGGTGGTCTGCTCGAAGCCGGCCACCATCGCCCCTGCTCGGCTGATGTGCTCGGCGTAGGTCCTGTCGCACAGATTGTCCACGCCGGCCGAGAGCCGCGCCCAAGTACGGAAGAGCCAGCTCGCGTTGAGCGAGGCCACCGCGAAACCGGGCGTCTCGCCGATATCCTGCCCAACGATGTTGCCCTGCACGATGGCTACGCGGCTCTGCCGGGCCACCCCGCGCAACAATCCACCTGCCGACCAGCTCGACTGTGTGTACGCGAGCCCAAGGCGGCCCTCAAACGGAGGGATCTGCGCCAGGGGACGACCGTCGGTGCGGTTGCGCCCGCGGGTGTACGCGGCTGTGAGGTCGGCGCGCCAATGCTCGCTGAGCCGATAGTTCGCCGAGAACTCGCCGCCCCACGTCTCAGCCTCGACCCCACGTGTGATCGTGGCGGTGCGCGTGCCCATCATCCCGGCGGGCTTCACGAAGCTGCTTTGCACCAGCAGGAAGTCGTCGATGTGATTGGCGAAGAGCGAGGCGTTGAGCGACCACTTCTCGGTGCGCAGGCCGAGGCCGGTGTCGAGCTGCACGGTCTTCTCAGTGGGAGCGCGAAACGCGCTTATGCTGGTGGCGCTCTCATTCTTGACCAGCTCCCAGTAGTCGGGAAACCGCTCGCTGCGGCCGAGTCCTAGATAGACCGTGCCGGGCACCGCGTAGAAATCGCGTTCGTAACGAAGAAACCCGCTGGGCAGCTCCGTACTGCGCCGTTGGCCGGCGGTGGGGTTTGGCGCGGTGGCCATCGGGCTCGTGGCGACGACCGCGCGCTCGTCGGTCGCACGCCAGCGATCGAGCCGGAAGCCCCCGATCACGCGATGCTCATCACCGAGCTTCTGTGTCAGCTCGCCGAACGCGCCGGACTGCGCGAACTCGGCGTCGCGGGTACGCGGCTTCGCCTCGTAGGGCATCGTGGGCTGATTGCTCGTGCTGCGCACGCTGTGACGGTTCTCCTGGTGGTCGACGCCGAGCGCGAGCTGTGTGGCCTCGGCCGGCGCAAGGCGCACGAGCGCGCGGCCGCCGAACGTACGCCGGTCGGGGTTGGAAACCGCAGGCGCGGGCATCATCGCCGACGCCACGAACGGCCGCAGGCTGTAGTTGTCCATCACGTGATCGACATAGTTGTACCCGAGCTGGAGCTCGACGCTGCGCACGAGCTCGGAGAGCGCCTCGCGCTTCACCTTCAGTCCAAGGTTCTCGCGGTCGAACTTCACCCCATCCATAGCCCGGTCGGCGTAGGCCGCATCGCCGTCGCTGCGCGCACCGGAGAGCTCTACGGTGGTGTGCTCGCCGGGCGTCCAGGCGATGGCCGCGTTGGTGCTCCAGCGCTCATAAGCGGAGTGCACTTCGCGACCGGCACCGTCCTCGTAGTCGTCGCTGTGGGTGTAGGTGCAGGCGACGCGCGCGTAGCCCTCGGCGCGCCCGGCCCGGGCATCGAGGAGCTCGTCAAAGCGTCCGAAGCTGCCGGCCACAAGCGACGACTGCAGGCTGGCCGTGGTCGTGGTATAGCGCAGCGGGTCGTTCTCAAAGAGCACGACGGCCGCTGAATTGCCCGCGCCGTGCAGCACGGTCTGCGGCCCCTTGAGGATCGTCACCCGATCATAGGCTCCGGGGAAGACATAAGCGGTGGGCGGATCCATGCGGTTGCCGCAGCCGCCCAGCACGCACTGGCCGTCGAGGGCGACGACCACGCGCGAGCCGGCCATGCCGCGAAAAACGGGATCCCCGTCGGCACCGCCTTTTCGGATGACGCTGAAGCCCGGAATAGACTTGAGCAGGTCGGCCCCGTCGTGGGCGGGCAGCGGCTGGGCCGGCGCTTTGGGGTCGGCGGTTACAGTGAGCGGGGCATCGTCACGCACGGCAGTGACGACGAAGGGATCGAGTTTGGTCAGCTCCTCCGCCGACAGGAGGGCGGGCGAAAAACAACCGAACACAAAGACTAGAACAGTCCGGTGAGGGACCACGGAGAATGGAGTCATGGTAGCGACAAAGTGATTGGGTTCCGGGCAGGGCCAACGGGCCGCCAAACCGGAGGGGTGGGATGCGTTGCGGGCATCCCGGGGAGAGGAACGAAAGGCGGGCAAATCGCATCAGCGAGGCAACCGCGGTAAGGCGCCGCAGCCCGCAGGCTGACGCCGAGAAAGACTGGAACCACTCAAACCAGCCTGCGTGGCGGAGGTACCGGTGGCCGCCCTCGACAAATTCCCGCGCGAACGATCCATCCCTTCGACCAGCGCATCGACGGCGGCTCAGTTAGATAGATCACGGGAAGTGAAAGGAACACGATCAGTGCCTTCACTTCATCCGACGGTAGGGCCGTCGCCGCGCGCTGCTGCTGGCGCGCATCGCTCACCGCATGGCAGAGGTGGCACATCCGCTCGCCCTTGAAGGTCGAGACAAATGCCTCGCCCACGCTTTCCGTGCGCGCGAACCGGAACCCCATCGCCGTCCAAGCATAGAGCTGAACGACATCAAGGTGCACGCCAGTGGCGAGCAGCCAAGCGAGCAGGAGGCCAAGGTGAGCAAGCCGGGCCCGCGTTAAACAGACCCTCTGGGTAGCAGAAAACACGAGTGAGTGAGGCGTTGATGTGACCGAAGCCGGCGCAGTCAACAAGCAAGGACGTCAAGCGTGGTGGCACGCCGGCAATGAAGGCCAAGGCCTCCGGTGGTGCGCGCCCCGTG
>CAJCBL010000015.1 GCA_903960515.1 uncultured Verrucomicrobiota bacterium | reverse complement strand
CCGATGCGAGGACTCAATCGGTTTCGGTTCCTCGGAAAACGGTTTTAGGCCAATAACCGTGAAAATATGGGTCGCACCGACGGCAGGGCTGATTTCTCAGTCCGACAGGCTCCTAGGCGGTCCGATCCTGCAAGCGGACTGAAGTGCGGTGGCCAAGTAGCCCGATCTGCCCCTCCACCGTGCGCTGGTGGGCCGTGCGGTTCGCAGCTGCCGGCGGCGTGGCGGATGGTGCGCGGGGTGTCGCTTGGCACCGCGCGCTGGATGGGGGCGCGGTTCGCAGCCCTCCAACCTAAGCCGGGGCCGGAACCCGGCCCGAGGTGGCCATGGGCAACGGAGCGGGGCGCTACGCACCTGCTCACCGGCCTTTCTCCGCAGGTGTGCGGATGTCGGGGGCGTGCCTGGTTAGGACCAGCGCAGCCCCCGCTGCTCAAATACGGCAGTGCTCGCAGGCCGGCCGTGGTTGAAAACCTAGGGTAGCGGCGGGCTCAGCGCGCCGTAACCGTGACGGGTACCGAGATTTCCCCGGAGCCCACACCGCTCACGAAGAGATTGCCGGTTCCGGGCTGGCCGCCCTGCACAGTGATGGTGGCGGTGGTGGCACCGGCCGGTACCAGCACCTCGGGCATGATCACCGATTTGGGGATGTCGGTGCTAACATCGATGAGCAGGCCGCCCTCGGGGGCGGGGTTGCCGAGCACAAAGTTGATGGTCGCCTTGCCTCCGGTGCGCATGGTGATTTCGGTCGGGTTGACCGTGAGCGAGAGGCCGTCGACCCGGAAGGTGCCGACCTTCTGGCTGGCGGTGCCGTTGTTGACCGACACTTCGTAGTTCTGTCCGGCGGCCAGGGCTGGCACCGAGAAGGAGATCACGTTGACCGACTCGAACACGGTGCGAGCCGGAGTGCTGCCAACGTAGACGACATCCTGCGGGGTGAAGCCGCGGCCCACGATGGCGATGCGCGCCCCTACCGGGCCGCGGATGGAGTCGAGGGTGTAGACGTAGCGGTTGGCCAGCTTGACGGTGCGCAGCTCGGTGTACTCCTCGACCGGGAAGCCCATGCGGCCGCGGATGGAACCGTAGTTGATCAGCAGATAGTAGGTGGCCTCGGTGCGGCCGGCGGGCATGTGGTAGTCGTATTCGTAGATGCCGTCGCCCAGTTCGCTGCGCGTCATCGGGAAGATCTGCCCATCGATGACGATGGATACGTGCAGCGAGCCCTTGATCAACTCGCCATCCTGCGGTTTTACCCGGGCGGTGATGGTGTAGATCCCGGAGGGGTTTTCGGCGAGCGTATCGGCCGTCATGTTGACGATGCTCGTGGTGCAGCCTGCTGAAAACAGGGCGACTGCTGCAGCCATGATGAGGGCGGCGCGCTTGGAGAGGGAAACCGGCGTTAGGTGCATAAAAGGTTGCTGGAGGCTCCGAACACGGAGTGGATGCCTGCCCAGATGGAGAAATCTTTAACGGCCGGTGCGCTGCCAGAGCAAGAAAAAGCTGAGACGCCTGCGCTTGGCCTGTATCTGCATGTGCCGTTTTGCGCGACCACCTGCGAGTACTGCGCCTTCTTCCAGGTGCGCCCCGAGGGCGATGACCTCGGGCGTTTCCTGCGCGACATCGACACTGAGCTGGCGCTGGTGCCGGGGTTGCTCCCGGTGCAGACCGTGTTCTGGGGCGGCGGCACCCCGGGACTGCTCCCGGCCAAACATCTTGCTGAACTCTGTGCGAGCGTGCGCGGCAAGCTGGTGGCGGCTCCGCTGGAGTGGAGCGTGGAGATGGCCCCCGGCACGGTGACCCGCGACCGGTTGGCAGCGCTGCGCGATGGCGGGGTGACTCGCATCTCGCTCGGTGTCCAAAGTCTCCAGCCGGGCCTGCTTGAGGCCCTGGGCCGCCGGCACAGCCGCGAGCAGGCCCTTCGCGCGTATGAACTGGTGCGCGCCGCCGGTTTCGCCTCGGTGAACCTCGACCTGATCTTCGCGGTGCCCGGCCAGGACTCCGAGTGCTGGATCCGCGATTTGGAAGCCGCCATCGCGCTGGCCCCGGATCACATTTCCACCTACTGCCTCACCTTTGAGGAGGACACCGCGCTCTTTGTGAAGCTTTCCCAGGGCAAGGTGAAACCGGATGCGGAGAAGGAGGCGGCCTTCTACGAGGCTACGTGGGACACGCTTGGATCGGCCGGCTTCGCCCAGTACGAGATTTCCAACTATGCCCGCCCCGGGCATGCATGCCGCCACAATCTCGCCACTTGGGGCATGCAGGAGTGGCTCGGTTTCGGCCCCGCGGCTGCCTCGCAACACGGGGGCTGGCGCTACCAGAACCCGCCCAACCTGCCCGCCTGGCGCGACGATATTGCGGCCGGGCGGCGCGGCACCGCCGAACGCGTGGCGCTCTGCCCGGAGTTGCTGGCGGCCGACGCGCTGATCTTCGGCCTGCGGTGCAACGCTGGTGTGGACTTGGCGGTTACGCAGCGGCGTTTCCCCGCGCCGGCTTGGCCGGGCTATCGCGCGCTGGCTGCGCGACTGGTGGGCGAAGGGCTGGGGGAGTGGGCGGCGCCGGAGGTGCTGCGGCTCACGAGGCGCGGACGCCTGTTGGCGGATTCTGTAGGCACTGCGGTGCTGGAGGTCTGAGCGGGTGGGCTCGGGCGGCGCTCCGGTCTGCGGCGCGAGCGCGGCGGGGAGCTGCGCCGTGGTCCCGAGCCCAAGCCGCTTGACTGGCGCTGGAGTGGATCGTTTTCTCGCCGGCAAGTGAAGCTGTTGCCCGTAATTCTCGCATCGTTGCTCGTCGGCTTGGCCGGGGGCTGCCGCACGGCGGAACCACCGCCGCCGCCGGTGGTGCGCAGCCTCGTGGCCCGGGTGTACCTGGAGGCCTTGCCTCAGGAGCAGGGGATTGCTGCTACATTGCCGGTAAGCGGGGTGCGTCTGACGATAGATCCGCGCGCGGTGCTTACGGAGTGCGATGTGGCCGGCGCCGCCCTGGAGCCGGCGGAGTACGGCACTGCGTTGCAATTCACCTACACCCAGCCGGCGGCCCGCGATCTCTATCGCAAGACTGCCGGCATGCAGGGGCGCAGGTTGGTGCTCACTCTCAACGGCGCAGCGATGGCCGCCCAGCGCATCGGGGATCCGGTGACCGCCGGCACTTTGCTGTTCTATCCCGAGGTGCGGGGTGAGCAGTTGCCGGCGATGCTCGCCGACATCCGAAGCACAACCGCCGCCGTGCAGGCCAAGCTGGTACATAAAAAGTGAATCTCGTGCGTGCCCTGATCTGTCTCCTTCTCGCCGGGGTGGCCTGCGCCCACGGCCGACTGCAACTGGCGTGGCCCACGGCCAACACCGCCTACCTCGACGGAAAACCGATCGAGGCGTACATCCAGCCCACGGCGTCGGGGGAACCCACGTCGGGATTATTTGGGTGCGTGCGCAGCAGCGGCTACCAGTTCCATGAGGGGCTCGACCTCAAGCCGGTGTGCGCCCGCGACCATGGCGAGCCCACCGACGAGATCTACGCGACGATGGACGGGGTGGTCCGCCACATCGGGCGCAAGGCGGGCCAGAGCAGCTATGGGCGCTACCTCGTATTGGAACATCCGGGCGCAACGCCGGCGTTCTACTCGCTCTACGCCCATCTGAGCGAGGTGAGGGCGGGGTTGAAGGAGGGCGACGAGGTGAAGCGCGGCGAGGTGATCGCGACCATGGGGCGCAGCGCCGGCGGTTATTCGATTCCTCAGGACCGTGCACATCTGCACTTCGAGATGGGGTTGGTGGCGACGCGCGATTTCCAGTCGTGGTACGGAGGGAAGAAGTTCGGCAGCCCCAATCTGCACGGGAACTGGAACGGGATGAACCTGATGGGCTTTGATCCCCGCGATTTCTTTGACCAGTTCCGGGCCAAACGCGTAGCCGATGTAGGCGGGTATCTGGCGCAGTTGCCGGTGGCTGTGAAGGTGCGCGTCGCTGTGGGGCGCACTCCGAATTATGCGGTGCGTTATCCTTCGCTGGTGAAGGGCGAGCTCCCCGCGGGCTCGCTCGTTGCCGGCTGGGAGGTCGACTGCTACTGGACGGGGATGCCGCTGGCCTTGCGGCCTTTGGCTGCGGTGGAGTTGATCGGGCAGAGGCCGGGCACGGTGCGTATCGTCGAGGTGAACCACGAGGAGGTGGTGGGCCATCGGGCGATCTCGCTGCTGCGTGGGCGCGGGGCGGCGCAGTTGGCGGGCAAGGATTTGCTCGACGTATTGGAGAAGCTCTTCGGCCCGCTGCGCTAGGGTGGGGCGCTTGCGCCCGCTTTGGCGGCTCGGATACTCGGGCGCCCCGAACTTTCGCACTTATGAAGATCATCGCCGCCTATCCCACCATCGAACAGGCCTACTTGGCGGCAGCGCGCCTCGGGAGCGCTGGCATCAGGGCGGACATTCGCGACGAGGCGATCGCCACCTTGAACTGGCTCTATTCGTCGGCGATCGGGGGAGTGAAGCTGGCGGTGGGCGAAGCGGATGTGGCTGATGCCGAGGAGATCCTCCGCGAACCCGCCCAGGAGGAGGGCATACTCGTCTGCCCGCATTGCGGTTCGCGCGATGTGACGGTGCGCACCCTGAGTGCGGCCGGGGGCGTGCTCATAGTGCTGAATATCCCGCTACCGCTGGCGTTCCAGACCGCCGATTGCCGCGGTTGTGGCAAATCCCACGGGATCTCGGCGCATCCGAATCTGGAGTGAGCGAGGAAGTCGGGCTTGGCTCTTGGGGGCCTCGCAGCGGTATTGGCGAAGTGGGCCCAGCCGTAACCATGGAATCGTACCGCTTTGCGCTCTGGAAGCGCACGGTCTCCGGTGTCCGCCGCAGGAGCGAGCTTGCACGCGATCTGCGCTGTGAATCGCGTGCAAGCACGCTGCTACGGCGGAATGGTTACGGCTTAGTTTGGGTCGCGGGCGCGAAGCTCCACTCGGCGGGTCTTGCCGCTTGTGGTCTTGGGCAACTCGGCGACGAATTCGATCTCACGTGGGTATTTGAAGGGCGCGATCGCGCGCTTGCAGTGCTGCTGGAGCTCCTCCTTGAGCGTATCGTTGGGGGCGATGCCGGAGCGGAGCACGATGAAGGCCTTCACGATCTGGCCGCGGGCGGCGTCGGGCTTGCCCACGATGGCGACGTCGAGCACCGAGGCGTGCTCGATGAGCGCGCTCTCCACCTCGAAGGGGCCTATACGATAGCCGGAACTTTTGATTACATCGTCGCGGCGGCCTACAAACCAGAAGTAGCCGTCGGCATCGCGGGTGGCTCGGTCGCCGGTGAGGTACCAGTCACCGCGGAACTTGTCGGCGGTCTCCTCGGGGTTGAGCCAGTACTCCTGGAAGAGGCCCAGGGGGCGGTGTGGTTTCACTCGCACAGCGACCTCGCCTTCGGTGTCGGGGGCCACCTCGTTGCCGGCCTCGTCGATGAGCGAGACGTTCATGCCGGGAGTGGGCTTGCCCATGGAGCCGGGGCGCACCGGCTCGTTGTGCGAGGCAAAGTTGCCGATGAGTACAACGGTCTCCGTTTGGCCATACGCCTCGTGGAGCATCAGGCCGGTGGCCTGGTGCCAGAGTTTGATGACCTCGGGGTTGAGCGGTTCGCCGGCGGTCACGCAGTGGCGCAACCTCGGGAAGCGGCGGTTGGAGAGGTTCTCGCGCACGATGAGGCGCAGGGCTGTGGGCGGGGCGCACCAGGTGGAGATCGGGAAGCACTCGAGCATGTCGAGGGTGAGTGAGGGATCGAACTTGCCGTGCACGTCGAGGGCGAAGATGCACGCGCCCATCTGCCAGGGGCCGTAGAAGCTGGACCACGCGGCCTTGCCCCAGCCCAGGTCGGAGATGTTCCAGTGCACGTCGTCGGGCCGCAGATCGAGCCAGAGGCCGCCGGTGAGGCGGTGGCCGATGGCGTAGCTGGCCTGGGTGTGCAGCACCATCTTGGGTTCGCCGGTGGTGGCGCTGGTGAAATAGAGGATACCGGGATCGGAACTGCGGGTGGGCGCGGCGTGGAAAAGCGGCGACGAGGTGCGCGTGCCGCCGTCGAAATCGCCCCAGCCCACGGCCGCGCTCTCGACCAGCAGGCGGATGCCGGCGAAGGCGCCCACCTTCGCCACGCCCTCGCCGGTGGTGATCACGGCGGAAACCCTGGCGGTCTCGATGCGGTAGTGGACTTCCCGTGGCGTAAGCAGGAGGGTGGCCGGAACGGGCACGGCCCCCATCCGGATCAGGCCGAGCATCGAGATCCACCACTGCGGCAGGCGCGGCAGCATCACGAGCACGCGGTCGCCGCGTTGCACCCCGGAGGCGCGCAGGTAGTTTGCCGCCTGGGAGCTGAGGGCGGCGATTTCGCGGTAGGTGTACTTGCGTTCGGCGCGGGTGGTGGCGTCGACCCACCAGAGAGCGAGTGCTTCGGGCTGGGTGTGTGCCCAGCGGTCGACCACGTCGGTGGCGAAGTTGAAGAATTCGGGGGCTTGGAGGTCGGCTGCTTCGAGGGGCGGCATCGCCGGGTAGTTTTGCGATACGCCGATGGAAAGGAAGCCGGAAGATCGGCCCGGTTGCGCGTGGCCTCAGCCGTGCCCATTCCGTGGAGCTACCAGCGCCGGACGCCGACGGCCCTGCAACAGCGTTCAACAGCGCGAATTCCTACGGAGTGGATCGCCGCAAGATCACTGCTGTTTTGGGCCGGGTGGCGGTTGAGCGGCGGAGGCAGATCGGCCGCCTCGTGGTCGCCAGTTTTCGCTTTCCGCTGTGACCAAACGCAGCGGCGCGCCTGAGTCGGGTTCATTCCGCTCCATGGTTGGCCCTTGCTTACGTGCCGTAGGAAAGAGAAGCGAGTAGCGGGAATCGGGGAGTGAGAATGAACGGACCAAAGGCGGAAGGAATGCCGGTAATCAACCGGCGAGGGGAGGAGAAGCTAAGTCGCTCGTAAACGCGGACTTAGTTGGTGGTTAATGTCTTAGGGAGTGCCAATAGATGCAGGGAGGTGCAGCATTATGAAGCCAAATACCCCCTTTTGGCAACCCTCCGGCAACCTCAGATCAGAGCGCGCGTACCCGATAACTGGCTGCGCGGCGTGCCCGAAGTTCGGCGGAGTCTCCGCCTCATCTCTGGGCAGGACCGGGCT
>CAJCBL010000014.1 GCA_903960515.1 uncultured Verrucomicrobiota bacterium | reverse complement strand
GGACTCGGCGTATGCTTTTGAGATGATTTCAGTTTGCCGGGCGTGGCTTTGCGATCTCAATTCAAAGGTCTTTGCTTCGATTTCCCTTTTCTGTGGCGAATATTCCCGCACGGTAATCTCCCCGTCATTGAACTTCTGCTTATACACTCCGCGAACAAGATTCAATTCCGCAGCGGCGTGCTCGCACTCCCTTTCAAGCTGGCACAGTTGACTCACGATCTCGTCGACCTTCGCGTGGAGCTGTTCCGCGTACTTGCATTTCAACAAATACCCCTCGTAAAGACCCGCAGCCATCCGTTCGGCGGTTTCCAGGCCATATTGGTGCGGGGTGCCATCCGGGTTGAAGAATCTGCGGTAGGTACGAGCCATTATCATAATGTGCAATGAATTGAAACAAGCGTCGAACTCGGGCTGGGTGAGCTTCAAGCCGAATTCGCCAGTGTCGGCATAGGTAGTCTCGGCGACGACCTCAACCCCGTTGATATTGTATGTGAATTTGTGTGTCATGATTTCGGTCTTCGCTGTTTTCAGGTTACCTTGGGCGCGCCAGCACTCCGAAGCCCTCAGGGCGAAGGAGCGAGGGCGAGACGGAAGCCCAGAGTGCCGGTGCGGTCGCTCGGGTAGGCCCCGCTGCGGTGCGCCGAACGGCAGTGGGCAACCCCGCCGAGCCAATATCCGCCGCGAAAGACGCGGACCGTGCCCGATGCAGGGCCAGTTGGGTCAGTCACGCTGCCGCCGGGCAACTTGTCGGAGAGCCAGTCCCGGCACCATTCCCCAACATTGCCGTGCATATCGTAGAGCCCCCACGCGTTGGCCTGTTTCGTGGCCACGGGATGTGTCATGTTGCCGCTATTCTTGTCGTACCACGCCATCGCGTCCAGATCGCCCGCGTAGTCGCCGGTCGTCCCCGCCCGGCAGGCATACTCCCACTGCGCCTCTGTCGGCAAAGTGTAGGCAAGGCCGGCGGGCATACGCCTCGCCTCGGCCTCTTGCGCAGTCACCCGGCGACAGAACTCAGTCGCCTGCTTCCACGAGACATTCGCCACCGGCCGATCGCCACCAATAAAGTTCGCCAGTGCAACATCGCTCATGACTGATGCCCATTGGTCCTGAGTCACCTCCGTGCGCCCCAACCAGAAAGCCGACAGGAGCACCTGCGTAACAGGGTGCCCGGCATCCCCTCCTCCTATACTGCCCATCTCAAACGAGCCTGCGGGGATGGGGAGCAACTGAAGATTTAGAGCCGGTAGCGTCCATGCCTGCCCCTGCACCGGCGCAGCGCACGCCCCTGCCCCATCAGCGTTTGCGAGCGCGGAGTATTTGACAAGAATACCGACAAGAAATCGAGCGAAGTTCGGGTCAGTCTTGCCTCGAACGATCTTTCCCTCCGGCATGACAAAATCCACAACAGTCATGGCGAAACAATCGCTCTTGACGATACGGACGTCGCATACCCGCATGAAATACGAATTATCGCGAAGCAGAGCCGCTTTGTCCAGGTTCCACTTAACCTCATTCCACAACGGCTTGGGGAGCAGTCCGATTGTGATGCCATCGCCATCCTCGAATGCGGCGCACATGGTTTGTCCGCCATCCAGCCAAAGATCGAAGCTCGCATGACCGTTTTTTGAGTAAAGAGACGCGAAAAGGCTCATATTTTGATTGCTTGGTTCTAAGAGATTGTCGTGAAAATTTCTGTGGCTTGTCTCAATAGATGCAGTTCTTAAAGGTCGGGGCTGGTGTGGATCGTGGGAACCTGATCGTCGTGAGAACCTCGGGGACGGAAAGCCACTTACTAAGTGGCGTGCCGATCCGTTTTCCAGTTTCCTCTGCGTAGGGTCGGATCTTGCGTCCGGACCGCTCCGCTCCCTCGTATTTTCGATTTTGGCTTGCCGCTTTGCGATTGGGACTAATTCTAAGTCGCGTTCAAGATAATGCCGAGTCCCTGTAGGAGCGTGCTTGCACGCGATTCAGAGCTATTCAGTTGTAGGAGCGTGCTTGCACGCGATATGGTTTCATCTTGAAAGCGAACTGGTCTAAG
>CAJCBL010000013.1 GCA_903960515.1 uncultured Verrucomicrobiota bacterium | reverse complement strand
CTCTTAGTTTGTTAGTCGGCTGAAGCGCCCGGGAAACCGGGCGCTTCAGCCGTTTAAGGGGGCGGCGATGCGTTGTTGTTTTTCGGAGCCACAAATTTCTTCCTTTCACTTTGAACGTTCCCCCGTCCTCCGCGTCTTTCCCTGTGCTAGTAGGTTTGTAGGAATAAAGTCTCTCAGTTTGTTAGTCGGCTGAAGCGCCCGGGAAACCGGGCGCTTCAGCCGTTTTTGGGTACAGAGGTCGCACAAAACGGATTTGCCTCTCCGCGCCGCCGCCGCCTCGCTGGCCCAATGCCTGATTTCCGCGTGTTTTTTTCCCCGCCCAGTCGCGAACCGGCTGAGATCGTTCTGGATGAGACGGAGGCCCACCACCTCGTCTCCGTGAACCGTGCCCGCGAGGGGGATACCGTAGTGGTCTTCGACGGCGCCGGCCACGAGTGGATCTGCGAACTTGCAGCCATCGGCAAACGCGACGCGCGCCTGAAGGTGCGTTTCCCCCAGCAGATCAAGCCCCTGCCCTACGCCGTAACGCTTGGCCAGGCGTTGCCGAAGGGCAAATACATGGACGCCATCGTGCGCAAGGCCACCGAGATCGGCGTGGCCGGGATCGTACCGCTCGTGAGCGAGCGCACGGAGGTGCAGCTCGAAGCAGACCGCGAGGAAAACAAGCTTGAGAAATGGCGCGCCGCAGCGATCGAAGCCGCCAAGCAGTGCGGCAACGCCTTCCTGCCCGAGATCCAGGCCGTGCAGCGTGCCGCCACGTTCATGGAGGCCACCAAGGGCTACGACCTCAAGTTGATCGCCAGCCTGCAACCCGGCGCGAAATCGCTCAAGACCGTGCTCAACCGTTTCCGCGAGGAGAAGGGACGGTCGCCGCAGAACGTGCTTTGGCTTGTGGGCCCGGAGGGCGATTTCACCCCCGCTGAGATGAGCATATCCAAGAACGCCGGCTTCGAGCCGATCACCCTTGGACCGCTGGTGCTGCGCTGCGAGACGGCCGCCGTCTACGCGCTGAGCATCCTCAGCTACGAACTGCAGAACGCCTGAGGCCCGGGCCTCTTTCCCTCGCCCGAGGGATGGCAACCTCGGGCGGTATCCGCTTCTCCGCCAGAGCAGGCAAGCACGGGATACCGTCCACCCGTGCAAGCACTCTCCTGCCATGACGGGTACACTTCAGGCCCCGCGATCCAGCGTGAAACCCATAGGCATCTCCATGCGGGTGTTCACCCGATTGCCGTCCTTCATGCCGGCCCTGAAGGCCCACCTGCGCATCGCCTCTGCCGCCGCCACGCCGAACTCGGGGTGTGTGGCGCTCACCACCTCGATGTCGGTCACCTCCCCGCGGCTGTCGACCACGAACCGCAGCAGCGCTGTGCCAACCACTCCAGCACGCTTGAGCTCGGAGGGATACCGCGGCGCGACCCGGCTGGTGGCGACGGGGACCTTGTCGAGGTCACCGATAGGGATGATCTCGCCTTTCCCGCCGCACCCGCCCTTGATCGGCCCCACCGGGATACCCCCGAGGTTGGAGCTCATGTTTGGCGCTTTGCCAACATCCGGCTTGGGAACCTCAATACTGATTACGCCAACCACCGGACTGGCTATGGGCTCCGAAAACCGCGCATACTCGTTGCTCCTCGCTTCTGCGGGCGTCGACTCCTTCGTTTCCTTTTCCTCGGGTTGGGGCTCGGGTTTGGGCAGCTCTTCCTGTGGCCGAAAGAGGTCGCATGTGACCACCTTCGTCAGGTCCATCCCAACAGCCGCCGGCGGTTTCACCGGCGGCGGATTGATTCCGAAGAGCACCGCGGCGTGCAGCGCGACGGAAAAGGAAATACCAGCGAAGAAATAACGCGTGCGTGGCATAAGGTAGCCGACCGACGCGACCGCCGGCAGCCGACGAAACAGCCCAGGGAGATTGTGGGGTAGGAATGCGAATTTCGTGATCATGATTTTGGGGTTGGTTACACCAAGGATACGCGCGACCCAGGATTTCCTTAGAGAGTTTCGTTGCGAATGCTCCCGGGCCAGACACGAGGTCCGCAGCGAAACCTCACCCACTGGCTTCGGCCCGCGGGTACACGCATTGCCCCAGCCGGCTCATCCGCCTCCCATCAACAGCAGGTCCTCCACCAAGGCAGTGAAGAACGCTGGCTCAGCGCACCATCTGCGATCGAGTCGGTACCGGCCCAAAGTCCGCCCCTACGAACGGCAGACACCGCAGTTCGGGTACTGCCCGAGGGCGAAGCGGTGCACTTGCATGGCCACGGCTGAGCACGGTCTTCGCCCAAACTCTGCGCCCCTCAGCCTGGCAGTACTGCAGGGGGCAGAACCATCGCGCCGCCCCCAGCCGCCGCCGCGGATGAAGAACGGCAGGGTACGCCATCAGCGCTTGAGCTCCTCGATCGCACTTACTCGGCCGTCCTCAAAGATGATACGCAAATTCTCCTCGGTCTGCCCGCGGTAGACGTCGGCATAGCACGGCTCGGTGTACATGAAGCGGCGACCAGTGTGGGGATCGAAGCCGACCACCCGTCGGTAACCCGCGAAAGCCGTGCCGGAATAGGTCTCGTAGTAGTGCCGGTATATCCACTCAAGCTTACGGGCGGAGGCCGAGATGCTCTCGATGCGCCGGTCGGGAGCACCGATGGCGATATAGACCATGTCGGGGGTGTCGCCGATGGCCACGTTGCCCTTGCGCAGGCGTTCCTTGTCGGCTGGCGGCAAGGAGCCGAAAACCTCGGCCTTCTGCTTGATGCGGCTGGAGGTCGTGTTGCAGCCGGTCAGAGCGAGCACGGCACCGAGAAGGAGGAGGGCGAGCGAGCGGAGTTTCATTTGCGGATTGTGACGATGGGCAGACAAAAGAGTTCCGGCGGTCAGGTCAAAGGGCGACTCGGCGCAGGCGCAGTGCGTTGGCCACCACGCTGAGCGAGCTCAGGCTCATGGCCACTGCGGCGAACATCGGAGGCAGCGACCAACCCGGCCAGAAGGCGAAGGCACCGGCGGCCAAGGGCACTCCGAGCAGATTGTAGAAGAACGCCCAGAAGAGGTTCTGTCGGATATTGCCCAGCACAGCGCGGCTGAGCCGCACTGCACGGGCCAGCCCGCGCAAATCGCCGTGGAGCAATACCAACCCGGCGCTCTCGATGGCCACGTCGGTGCCATGGCCCATGGCCAGGCCCACCTCGGCTGCGGCCAGAGCCGGGGCGTCGTTGATGCCGTCGCCGGCAAAGGCCACCCGGCGACCGCTGGCACGGAGCTTTTGAACGAGGGCCTGCTTGCCTGCGGGCGAGAGGCCGGCGTGGGGCGCGGGCAAGCCAAGCTCGTCCGCGATTCGGGCGGCGGCGGCGGGATTATCCCCGGTTGCCATCACCACCTCGATACCCAGTGCGCGCATTTCGCCCAGCGCCGCTGCGCTTGTGGGCCGGACTCGATCTGCGAGCGCCAGAAACCCCAGCGCGCGACCGTCGCCGGCGAGCCATACAACAGTCTGCCCGGCCGCCTCGGCGGAGTCGGCCGCCGCAGCGAGCGCGGCGGGGGCCGCCAGCCCGAGCCAATCGAGCTTGCCCAGTGCATAGGGTTTGCCCGCTACGATGGCGCGCACGCCAGCGCCCGGCTCGGCGTTGAAATCATGGGCGTCCAGCGGGCTTAGGCCACGCGCCTGTGCGGCTCGCACGATGGCCTTGGCAAGTGGATGCTCGCTGCCGGTCTCCAGCGCTGCGGCCAGCGAGAGGAGCGCGTCGGCATCCAGCCCCTCGGCGGGGCGAACTACAGCAAGTTCCGGTCGGCCCTCGGTGAGCGTGCCGGTCTTATCGATCACGAGCAGGTCGCAACCCTCCAGTCGCTCGAGCGCGGCGGCGTCGCGCACCAGGATGCCGGCCCGCGCACCGCGCCCGATTCCGGTTACGATGGATACCGGGGTGGCCAGCCCCAGCGCGCAGGGGCAGGCGACGATCAGCACTGCCACAGCATGGGCCAGGGCGGCGGGCAGCGCTGCTGCCCCGCCGAGCGCCAGCCAAAGGGCGAAAGTGAGCAGTGAGGTGCCGAGAATCACCGGTACGAAGAAATCGATCACGCGGTCGGCCACACGCTGGATCGGCGGGGCGGCGTCCTCGGCGGCCTCCACCAGGCGCACGATCTGGGCGAGCACGGTGTCGGCACCCACCCGGCGGGCCTCGCAGAGGAAACTTCCTGTAGTATTGAGCGTGCCGCCGATTACGGGGTCGCCGGGCTGTTTGTCCACCGGCAGCGGCTCACCAGTGAGCAGAGATTCATCGAGGGCGCTGCGGCCCTCGCGCACGACAGCGTCGACAGGGACCTTCTCCCCAGGCCGCACGCGCAGCAGTTCGCCGGGGCGCACAGCGGCCAGCGGCACGGTCTCCTCGGTGCCGTCCGCTCGGATACGGGAGGCGGTCGCCGGAGCCAAAGCTAGTAGGGCGCGGATGGCGTCGCCGGTGCGGGCGTGGGCGCGCTGCTCGAGGATCTGCCCGAGCAGCACCAGGGTGGTGATCACCGCTGCGGACTCGAAATAGAGCGGTGTGTGCCCGCCATGGTGGAGCGAGACCGGCAGCGCGCCCCGCCGCAGAAGGGCGAAAAGGCTGTAGCCGTAGGCGGCCCCAGTACCGGTGACCGTAAGGGTGAACATGTTGAAATCGAGCGTGCGCCAGGAGCGCACGAAACGTTTCAGGAAGAACCAGCCGCTCCACCAAAACACAGGCGTGGTGAGCGCGGCCTGCAGCCATCCTCCGATTTGTGGCGACAAGCCCGCCTCGAAGCGCAGCGGGCCGGGGAGCATCGGACCCATCGCCAATGCGACTACAGCGAGGGTGAGAGGCAGGGCCAGCCACAGGCGAGGCAGCAGCACAGTGAAGGCCGGCAGGCCCATATAGACCGGCTCGAGGCGGTTGGCGGGAGCGGCGGCATCGACGGGCATGCGCGCAGACTCGGCCCGGCCGGCGTGGCCGCGCGAGCCGCAAAACGCGCCGTCTCCATTTGTCAAAATCTCGTGAGAGGGGGGCTGGGGCGGCGGTTGGTGTGCTTCAATTGTAAAATTTGCTCGCGCCACCCACCTGCAGATTGGTCTGCTGTCGTTGCGGCCCGGAGCGCCGCCCCCCCTTCCCTGTGCAGCTACCGCCGAGCGAAGAATTCGCGCCTTCCATGCACGCCCACCGCCCTCCTCCCTTGCGCCTCATTTCCAACGATCGCGTGCTCGCGTCAGGCCAGCGCGCCCATTCGACCCGCACTGCGGGCATCTAGCGCAGCCATGCATCCCGAAGCTCAGTCCGCCTCCGATCCGGCTTTACAAGGACTCACGGCAGGTTGCGTCCTGGAGGCTCAACCCATGCCGGCCTGGATCTGTACTGCCGCCACGATGGAAATCCTCGCGGCCAACGCGAGCGGGGCAGCGCATCTGGGCGGTCGGCGCGAGACTCTGGCCGGCCGGGTGCTTACCGGTGAAAAACTGGCCCCTCCTGCCAGCTATGCGCTCACCGCTTGGGCGGCCTCCGCCTCGGGCCCCGAGCGGATGTGTGCGTTGCAGTGCGTCGACGGCACTCTGCTGCAGACTCGCGTGGTGGCCACTCCACTCGATGGCGACGGTGCACAACGCCTGCTCGTGGTGGCCCTGCCCACACCGGCAGAGCGCGAGGGCGGCCCACGAGGCGAGGAGGAGCTGCTGCGCGCGGCCAAGCGCGAGTCGATCGAGCTGCTCGCCGGCGGGGTGGCTCACGATTTCAACAACCTGCTCACCGCGCTGCTGGGCAACCTGAGCCTTGCGCGGATGGATACCGGCATCACCGACACGGTGCAGGAGTGGCTGGTCGAGGCAGAGAAGGCCGCCGGGCGCGCCCGTGATCTCACCCACCAGTTGCTCACATTTTCCAGGGGGGGCGAGCCGGTGCGCCGCCTGGTGGATCTGGGCGTCTACCTGCGCGAGGCTGCGCTGTTCGCCCGACAGGGCTCGCGAGTGCGTTGCGACTTCGCCTTGCCGGGGGATCTCTGGCCCGCCGAGGTCGATGCGGGCCAGATCGGCCAGGTGGTGCACAATCTCGTACTCAACGCCGTGCAGGCGATGGCCGCCGCCGGAGGGGTCGTGACGATTACTGCGCGCAACGTGCCCCGCGACCTCGCACGGCAGCTCGGTCTGGGCTCCGGCGCCTTCGTGGTTGTTGCGGTGGCGGACGAAGGGCCGGGTATCCGACCTGAGGAGATGCCGCGGATCTTCCAGCCGTATTTCACCACCAAGCGCGAGGGCACGGGGCTGGGCCTGGCCACATCGCAGGCGATCGCCAGGCGCCACTCCGGCGCGCTACGCGTGGAGTCGCAGCCGGGCCAAGGCGCCACCTTCCTTCTGTATCTTCCCGCCAAGCCCGGCTTGCGCGTGGAGAAGGAGACGGGAGCCGCCTCGGTGCCGACGATGTCGGGACGAGTGTTGTTCATGGACGACGAGTCCTCGATCCGCCAACTGGCGCCCAATCTACTGCGCCGCCTCGGCTTCGAGGCCGAGGTGGTGTGCGACGGAGCGGAGGCGGTCGCGGCCTACCAACGGTCCATGGCCGAGGGCCGGCGTTTCGACATGGTCATCCTCGACCTCACTGTTCCGGCAGGCATGGGCGGCTGCGAGGCGGTGCGCCTGCTGCGCGAAATCGACCCGGCGGTGCATGCGATCGTATCCAGCGGATACGCCTCCGACCCGGTGATGATCGACTACCGTGCGCATGGCTTCTGCGACGTTGTCACCAAACCCTATTGCCTGAATGTCTTCGCCTCGGTGTTGAGCCGAGTGATGGAGGGCGACGCGGCCCCGGCGTGACCGGGGCCGGCCTCCTACCGTTCCGGGGCAACCACGCCGTAACCATTCTCTTGCAGCGCGCTTGCACGTAGGGGCGTTGCGCACGCTAGGTTCGTCCCAAATAATGGGACTGGATCGTTGCCCCCGCTCAGCCCGCTTCGGCCGGGCCCTCGTCGGCCACCCGGATGGCCGTGGCTGCCGCCTCGGCGGCCTCACCGATCTCGCGGGCCTTCGCCGCCTGCAACGGGGACAGGCCGGGCGCCTCCGAGAGGATGTCAGCGAGCATGCGAATCAACCCCAGATGGTTGTTGAGTTCGTGTCGAAGGCTTCGTGATACCGCCGGGGCCAGGGCCACGCCCCCGGTGCTGGTGCCCTGCCCGAGTGCCTGCAACAAGGCGGCGGAATCGGCCACCACCTGGGTGGAGCAGCCGGGGTCTCCGGCTTGCAGAGCGCTTTCGATCCGGGCGGCGGTGGCAGGGTCGGAGGCCAGAATATGGAGTTGCAGCGGAGGCATGCGCGAGAGTGGGGGCGCACACGCTGTGCGGCCCCCCGTATGTCGTAAAGCGACTTCTGGCAGGGCGGGCGAGGGAGGATTGTGTTGCCAGTGTGCGGGATGCCCGGGAGCATCCGGCCTTTGTACCAACATGCTTCGTAAGATTATCGGTGGTTTGAAATCGCTCGGCCGTTCGCTGAAGGGGAAATCCCCGGACGCTCTTCCCGTCGGTGCGCGCGGCCATTCGGCCCATCCGGCCAAGGGCGGCCACAGCCGGCCCGCCGCAGCCAAAGTCCAGGGCGGCCCTGCCCGCCCGGCCGAGCGTGGCCCCCGCGAAGAGCGTGCCCGCGCCGATCGTCCACACAGCGAGCGTGCCCCTGGCGAGCGCTCGTCCAGCGAACGTGGACACGCAGATCGCCCGCATGGTGATCGCGGACACAGCGGCCGCACCGGCGGCACCCATCGCGAGGAGCCACGGCGCAGCGAAGGCGGCGGCTATGGTGCCGGCTCGCGTTCAAGCGCAGGATCTGGCGGCAGTTTCGGTGGCGGACGCGGACGTGAGCGCGAGCGCCGTCCGGCCCCCCCCCGCAGCTTCGAGGAGAGCCACGCCGCGCCCCTGGTCGAGCTGCCGCCACTGCCGGCGATCGACCCAGAGCACATATTTTTGAAGCTTGGCCTGCGCCCCGAGGTGGTGGCCGCTGTGGTTGAGAAAGGATATTCCCAGCCCACGCCCATCCAGGAGCGCGCAATCCCGCTGGTGCTCAGCGGTCGCGATCTCATAGGTACAGCCCAAACCGGCACGGGCAAGACGGCCGCCTTTGCGCTGCCCATCCTGCACCGGCTGGGCGCCCACGGAGCCTGCCGCTGCCTGATCCTCGAACCCACGCGCGAATTGGCGCTGCAGGTGGAGGAGGCATTCCGCAACTACGGCAAGTTCACCGGGCTGCGCGTCGCCGTAGTGTACGGCGGTGTCGGTTACGGCAAGCAGCGCGAGGAGGTGCAGCGCGGAGTGGATGTGATCGTGGCCACCCCCGGCCGCCTGCTCGACCTGCTGGGCGACGGCACCATCAAGCTGGGCGACCTGCAAACGCTGGTGCTCGACGAGGTGGACCGCATGCTCGACATGGGCTTCCTGCCCGATGTGCGCCGCATCATCCGCCATGTGCCCGCGCAGCGCCAGACCCTGCTCTTCAGCGCCACCCTGCCCCCGGAGATCCAGGGGCTCGCTCAGTCGGTGCTCACCAATCCGGACACAATCGAGATCGGTATCCGCAGCGCTCCGGCCGACACCATCGACCACGCCTTCTACCCGGTGGTGGCCGCCCAGAAATTCGAGCTCCTCTCCACCCTGCTTGAGCGCACCGAGTACAAGAGCGTAATCGTCTTCACCCGCACCAAGGTGGGCGCCGACCGCATCGCCCACCGTCTCCACGCACTGGGACACAAGACCGGGGTGATGCACGCCGACCGTTCGCAGCGCGAGCGCACCGAGGCGCTGGACGGTTTCAAGACCGGCAAGTTCCAGATGCTCATCGCCACCGACCTGGCGGCTCGGGGCCTGGACATCCGCAGCGTAACCCATGTCGTCAACTACGACATGCCCGAGAATCCCGAGGACTACGTGCACCGCATCGGCCGTACCGGCCGGGCCAACACCGAGGGCGACGCCTACACCCTGATGACCGAGGACGACATCCGCAACGCGCGGGCGATCGAGAGGTTGATCGGCCGCTTGGTGCCGCGGCGCAAGATCGACAATTTCAACTACCTCTTCTCCGCCCTCTTCGAGGAGCGGGAGAAGGCCGACGCCGCCCCCAAGACGGTGAGCCGGCTCTCACGCGGCCGGCGCTGAGCTCCTGCGAGAGCTGCTGGACAGTCAACACCGGTTCTGGAAATAGCGAGGGCGGCAGGCTTGGCCTGCCGCCCTCGTTTTTTGTCACACGGGGTGGTCGCTCATTTCGCCGGCGGCGGTGTCTCCGGCTGCTCGCAGCGTTCGCCGTCGCGGCCCTCGCAGCCATCACGGCCCTGGCGGCGCTGTTCGTGCATGAGCTTGCGCTGCTCGGGGGTGAGGATAGCTGCGACCTGCTCCCGGTTGCCCTTGTGCATCTCCTTCATCTTCTCGCGATGCTGGTCCCTGGTAAGCGGAGTGTTGTCGATGGCCTTCATCTGCTCGGCTTCGGCAGCGAAGATCACACGCAGCTTGGCCTGCTGGTCGGCGGTGAGCTTGAGCGTCTCGGTGAGGTGGGCCAGTCGCTTCTCAGGGTCGAAGCGCTGCTCGTGGCGGCCAGGGCCGTGCTGGTGCTGTGGGGGCGGCGGAGGCGTGTCGGTGGCGGCAACGAGCGAGGGGACGAGCCCGGAGGTGGCTAGGGAGAGGAGCAACAGGGAACGGCGCAGTGTGGTGAAGTTCATGACAATGATCGTGGCACGGATGCTTGGTTGAGGAACGAACGCTGGCGCCGGAGACGCGGCCGGAGTGATCGGGTTACCGTTTAAGGAATCTCCCGCAGAGCCGATACCTCCGGAGGCCCCTCCGCCCCCCCACGGATGGGCCACCGAGGCTATCTTCCAATGAAAGTAATGACCTTCAGCACGCGCTTGGCGTTGGGTTTCGGCGTGGTCCTCGCGCTGCTCGCTCTTTCCGGAGCAGTGACGATCTGGTGCATGCGCGAGGGCGCCGACCGTGCGACTTCGGTGCGTGAGGCGTACATCCGCCAGGCCGACCTCGCCAGTCGGATCGAGCGCACCGCCACTGTGGCCCGGCTCCAATTCACCTACCACATCTACGCCTTCCGGGCCGGCGCATGGGAGAAAGGCCGGGAAGCGATCGCAAGCGTAGAGCAACAGGAGGCCGAGTTGCGCAAGCTTGTGGGCGAACGGCCCGAATTGCGTGGCAACGAGCCAGCGGTCCAGGAGGTGGCCGAGGCACTGCGCAGCTACATCAAATACTCGGATACCGGCAAGGCGGATCGCACGCAGTTCAATTCCGCTCGCGCAAAGTGGGAGGCGGCTTGCGAGGACATCCTGAGCCATATCGAGATGTTTGCCGCCGGGCAGCGGGAGGCACTCGCGGCCGATGTGCAGCGAGGGGCGGGCGCGGAGATCATGAAGGAGCGCTTCGCGAAGATGGCGACCGTGAGCGAGATCGACGCCTTGGCGCGCGACGCCCATCGCAACTCCAGCGTGGCCCTCTTTGATCGGGATCTGGCCATGATCGGGGAGGCCGCACCGCGAGTGGAGGAGATCATCGCCAAACTCGATGAGATCACGCCCCTGGTGCACCAGCCCAAGAACCTCGCTTTGCTCAAGGCCACGAGGGAGGCCGCGATGCTTGCCCAGAAGGCCGCGCAGGATCTTGCCGAGGCGCTCATCCGCGAATCCGATCACGGCCGCGAATGGACGGCCGCTGGGCTAGTGCTCATTGCCGCCATCGACAAGGTCGTCGATCTCGGCACGGCCGGTACGGATACGGCCTCCACAGGGGTGGTTGATACGATGCGCCGGGGTGTGCTCATGGTGGTCTCCGGCGTGGCGATCTGCCTGCTGGTGGGCGCGGCCGCGGCGTGGATCCTCGGTTACAAGCTGACCCGCGTGTTGCGCGGGATCGCCCTCGCTCTCACCACCGGGGCCGAGCACTCCTCGGCGGCTGCCCGGCAGGTCTCGGAGTCGAGCAAGGCCCTTGCCGAAGGTGCCAGCGCGCAGGCGGCCTCGCTTGAGGAAACCAGCGCCTCGCTCGAGCAGATGTCCGGCGTGGCCGAGCGCAACTCCGAGCATGCCTCCGCCACCCGCGAACTGGCAGCGGCCACGCGCACGGAAGCCGACGCCGGGGCCGGTCAGGCCCGCGAGTTGATCGAGGCCATGGACGCGATCCGCAAGTCCAGCGACGAGATCACGCGCATCATCAAGACCATCGACGAGATCGCATTTCAGACCAACATCCTCGCCCTCAACGCCGCCGTCGAGGCCGCCCGCGCAGGCGAGGCTGGCGCCGGGTTCGCCGTGGTGGCCGAGGAGGTGCGCAACCTCGCGCAACGCAGCGCGGTGGCCGCCCGCGATTCCGCCGGAAAGATCGAGGCCGCCAACGCCGTGAGCACCCGAGGGGCCACTGTATCGGCGCGTGTGGGAGAGACGCTCCAGTCTATCCACCAGAAGGCCACCCGGGTGAGCGAGTTGGTTGGCGAAATGGCCTCGGCCAACGGCGAGCAGAGCGAAAGCCTCCGGCAGATCAACGCCGCCATGACACAGATGGACAGTCTCACCCAGTCCGGGGCGGCGAGCTCCGAGGAGACGGCCTCGGCAGCGCAGCAGATGAACGCGCAGTCGCAGGAGTTGCTCTCGGCCGTCGAAGAGCTCGACGAACTGGTGGGCCACGCCAAGACCGACCAGAGGGCCGAGCGCGTGAGCGAGCCAGTCCCCGTCCTCACCCGACGCATGCCCTCACCGCAGCGGCCCTTGGCCGCGACCACGGTGAAGCGGGCCCCGGCTACGGCCCGCGTTGAATCGGAAATGTTCCGCTGAATAGCCACAGCCTATTGCTTGCGGAAGCCCGGTGTATGCACGCTCCCGACGACGAAATTCCCACCTGTTTCGCAGTGATGCAGCTGCAGCCGGGCCGGGCTCCGAGGGGTTGCCCGATGGGTCTCCAAATGCTAGACACTCTGTGATGAAGCGCTTTCTCCTGCTGGCCGCAGTCGTGTTCGGGGTCTGGATGTGCGCGCGCCCGGCCCCTGCGGGGTATTGGAGCGGCCGCCCCGGCACGGAACCGCTGCAAACCACCGGCTCGTTCCCGGCGGCGTGGACCCGCGAGGGGTTCACCTACCAGCCGCTCGCCCGGTTCGCGGTGAAGGCGGTGGTGCTGTCGAGAGAGCGCTACCGCAACGACCCTGGCGCCAAGCTGGCCCCGGTCGATCTCGCCCTGGGCTGGGGCGCGATGAGCGACGCCGCCGTGATCAACGCGCTGCACATTTCCCAAGACCATCGGTGGTACAACTACAGTTGGACCGGGAACCCGCCGATCGACCCCAGTGAAATCGGGCGCTCCTCGGCCAATATGCACATGATCCCGGCGTCCCCGGCGGTGCGGGCTGCATTGCTGGAGGTAAAACGCCACGAACTGGTCGAGCTCTCCGGCTATCTCGTCGAGATCCGCCGCGCGGATGGTTGGCACTGGCGCAGCTCGACCTCCCGCGAGGATACAGGCGGGGGCGCCTGCGAGGTAGTCTGGGTGGAGGCGCTCACGCACCGGCCTCTGTGAGCCCGCGTGCCGCGCCCGCAAAAGGCGGAGCGTACCCGAGCGGCCACTCCCAAGCTCATGGTCACGGCTTGGCGGTGACGTCCGGCGGAGGCGGCGCGGAGCTCGGCTCCGCGGGGGCCGCAGCCGGGGCTTCGCTGACGTGAACGGTTGCCCCGCCACCCTCGCCTTCTGCCACGGGCTCGCGCGCGGGGACTTCGCTGCTATCGGCCTTGGCGGGGGCCTCGGGCTCGGGAGGCGGCCGATCCGCCGGCTGCCGGCCGGTGCGTACCCACTCTTCCATGGTGGCTAGCGCCTCCTCTTGCGGGGCGGCGCCGGCAGCCATCGGGTCCGTGGGTACAAACCAGAACACCGGCCTGGCGCTTTCCGCATTGGCCATGGTTCGTGCGCGGGCGACGTAGGCCTGGACGGGGTCTACGTCGGCAGGCGTGGCCAAGAGGAGCAGCGGGGCGCGAGGCTGGTGGTCGTAGCGCAGGCGCAGGGCCCGCGGGTCGCGCAGGTCCATAGGTGGATCCAGGGCAATGCAGCCGTGGAACTCGTCGGCGTGGCGCTCAGCGATGAAGAGCGCGATCAGGCCACCCATGCCGGTACCCTCCACCAGGGTTAGTTTGGGCTGGCCGAGCTCTTCGGCGAGGAGGTCGCGCAGTGCGCGAAGGTCGGTGACTCCGTCCTCGATTAGGGGGCCGTGACGGCGGTAGCTCGTGGTGGCGATCGCCCAGCCGGCGGCGAGGAGCTTGTCGGTAGCCGGGTCGGCCGAATCCAGGTTGGCCACCAGCGGGTCGGCGGCTTGGCGCCGGTCGGGGGCCTGCAGCAGAAGCCGGCCGTCCCAGTTTTCTGGTACCAATGCAGCCCAGCGTGCCCCTTCGATTTCGCCTGCCAACGTTTTCAGCGGGGCGGGCTCGGCGGCATTGAGCACGAGGGCGCCCAGGAGCAGCAGACTTGTGAGCAGCGGGATAAGGGGGCGGAACATGGGCGGGGCGGTTTGCGTGCCTCGGAGCCGGACACCAATGGCGCAGTCCCGGCCCGTTTCCAAGCCCGCAACGAAAGCGCACCATAGCCGGAAAATGCAGCGAGCCTGCATACACCGAAGAGCGGGCTGAAGCGCGGCGCGGCCAGCAACCCAGGGAGGAAATGCCACTCTGTACTGGCCCTGCTACGGGCGGCGGACCGATGCACTGCGCGGCCCATCCACGCCAGGCCGAACGCCCTCCGCGCTCCTCCCGTTGACGTCCCGCGCTCAGAGTCTTTGCTCCAGCCTGTGATCGCCCGCGGAATTGAAAGCCTGCAACGCCTCGTGCTGCCCGACGCTTGGCAGGCACAGGGCATTACGGCGCTCAAGGCCCGGCGCGATGTGATCCTGGATGCACCCACCGGCGCGGGGAAGACCTTCGTATTTGAGAAATTTGTCGAGGCTACCGGCTTCAGCCGCCCGGCGATCTACACGGTGCCCACCCGCGCGCTGGCCAACGACAAATACGCGGAGTGGCGCTCGCGCGGCTGGAAGGTGGGCATCGTGACCGGCGACCTCACGGTCGCCCCGGAATCGCCGGTGGTGGTGGCCACGCTGGAGGCGGTGCAGGCCCGGTTGCGCGACGATCCGCGCTGCGACTTCCTCGCTGTGGACGAGTACCAGTGGCTGAGCGATCCGCACCGGGGCAATCACTATGAGGGCGTGCTCGCGGCGCTGCCGCGCACGGTGCAACTGCTGCTGCTCAGCGGCTCGGTGGCCAACCCCAACGACGTCGCCACCTGGTTGCGACGGCTCGGGCGCACCGTGGAGCTGATCCGCCACCGCGAGCGCCCCGTGCCGCTGGAGGAGATCGAGGTCGACGACCTCACCCGCGGGCTGCCGGCGGAAATCCAAAGCTTCTGGACACGCCGCCTGGCCGGGGCGCTGCGCGAGGGGCTGGGGCCAGTGCTGGTGTTTGCACCGCAGCGACAGGAGGCCGAGCGGCTGGCCCGGCAGTTCGCCCGGGAGCTGCCCCAGCCCGACCCGCTCACGCTCACCCCCGAACAGGAGCGGGCGCTGGGCCCGCGGCTCACCAAGCTCGTGCGCAACCGGGCGGCCTTCCACCACAGCGGGCTCACCTACGCCCAGCGCGCCGGAGTCATCGAGCCGCTGGCCAAGGCTGGGCAGTTGCGCGCGGTGGTCGCCACGCTGGGGCTGAGCGCTGGAATCAACTTTTCGCTACGCTCGGTGATGGTCACGGCGACCCACTACCGTCACGACAACCTGGAGAACGAGATCGAGCCCAGCGAGCTGCTCCAGATGATCGGGCGCGCCGGCCGCCGCGGGCTCGACGAAATCGGCTACGTACTCACCAGCCAGAACTCGCCGCGGATGAACCGGGGCCACGCCGAGAAGCTCAAGCGCGCCGCGCCGCTGCCGTGGGCGGTGCTGCTGCGCGAGTTTCGCGCCGGTCGGCCGGCGGTGGAGATCGCCGCGGCCTCGGCGAACCGCTTCTTCACCGAGGAACCGGTGCGCTTCGGGCTCGAGGAAACGGCGGAGTTTCCGGCGGAAGCTTTCCCCTGTGGCCAGCGCACCGATACCGGCCGGGCGCGGGTGGTGCGCCGCGAGCGCAATCCCTGCACCGCATGCCGGCGCTGTCGCTGGCGCGAGGCATGCCTGGCGCTGGATTCTACGCCCACGCTGTTCTGGCAGTGGCAGCGGCTGGGCGTGCTCGACCGCGACCTGCGGCTCACGCCCCGCGGCGAGATCGTGGCGGCCTTTGCCGGTCCGGAGGGGCTGGCGGTAGCCGCAGCGCTGGAGGACCGGCGGTATCCGCTGGATTGGCTCATCTTCGATCTGGCAAACCTCTTCGCCAGCGACCGCTTCTCCGGCACCAATCCGCGCTGGCTGGGCCGGCTGGCGGCGGTGTGCGAACGCACGTATCGGCGAAGCGAAGCCGAAGGGTTTCTGGTGCGCGGCATTCCGCCCAACTACGGCTGCGGTGCGGCGGAGATCGTCCACGGGCTCGTGGAGGAAGGCGGGCGCGCGCGCGAGCTGATGGTCGATGCCGAGCAGGCGGGCCGCGGCGACCTCGATCGTTTGCTCATCGAATGGCGCAGCCTGCTCAAGCAGTTGGTCGCCGCGGAGCCGCTCGCGATTGTGGATAGCGGAATTCGGGATGTGGATTCGGCGGCGGGAAGCGGCGGTACTGCGGAGGCGAGGAGGGGCCCCGGAGCCGAGCGATCGGTGCGGCCCGGTCGCTTCGCCGCCCCCGGCAACCCGAAACTCGCGCTCGGGGCCCGCTGGGAGGCGTTGCGCTCGCTCGCCCGTGAATTGCTGGAGCGGATGCCGAGGGTCGAGTTGCCCGAGCTGCCTGCCCTAACCGCAGAACAGCGTCGGCCGATCAGCCATCGACTGATGCAGAGCGGGTTCCGGTCCGGTGTGCTGGCGGCACCGGAGCGCGGTGGTCGGTAGGGAGCGGCCGCGGTTGGCCCTGCCCACTGTAATCAGTCTTGTTTTACCGGGTGTCTGCTGCGGCCGGCGTATCGGGGAGGCCGGCCCGCAATTGCTCAGGGGGGGAACGAAAGGGGACAGGTCGATTATGGGTCCCGGCTCCTCGGCCCCGAAAAGCTGGAGACGACCGCCATCTATACCGAGGGCACCATCCGCCAGTTGATCGAGGTACCATCCGCCAGTTGATCGAGGTACCCGCCCGCTGCCACCCCAGCGCGCAGTTGCCAGCCAATAGGAAAACCCCAGCGTGGCCGCCATGAGCACCGTTGCCGAAATCGAATCCGCCCTGGAGAAGCTGCCCGTGGATGCGCAACGCGCGGTGGCGGCGTGGCTGGAAGCCAAGCTCTGGCCGGAGACCTGCGCGATGACGACAGCCATCGACGAGGCCGAGCGCTCACTGGCCGACGAGGGTGGGGTGCCGGTCGCGGAGGTGCGTCAGAACCTGCGCTCATGGATTACCGCGTAATCCTCTCGCGTCCGGCCTTGCCCGATTTGGGCGAGATCGCTCGCTACATCGCACAGGACAACCTGGACGCCGCCGAACGCATCGGGCTGGAGTTGGTTGCGCTGGCCGAGTCGTTGGCCGTCCTGCCGCGACGCGGCGGCCCGTTTCAGGCGCGCCCTGGGGTGCGGCGTCTGGTGAGTGATCCCTATCTTGTCACCTATCGCATCGATGAGACCCAGCTCGTGGTGTATGTGCTTCGTTTTTGGCACGCCAAGCGTGCCCCGGGAAGTTGGTTACCCAACTGAACTCTGCGCTTCCGTTGTGCCGAACAAGCCGGCAGCCTGACGGCGTGGTGGTCGCCCTCGTTTCCCTTTAGCCGCCCGCCCTGAGCACGTCCAACGGGCCCCTGCGCGGCAACCGCGCGCCCCCTGCACGCGTCAATAACTAATGGGGACGTGGGCTTTAAAGGGGACATGTCTATTCTGGGTCCTTAAAGGGACAGGTCTATTCTGGGTCCGCGCTCGGGGCCCGCTGGGAGGCGTTGCGCCGCTCGCCCGTGACTTGCTGGAGCGGATGCCGAGGGTCGAGTTGCCCGAGCTGCCGGCCCTAACCGCCGAACTGCGCCGGCCGATCAGCCATCGACTGATGCAGAGCGGGTTCCGGTCCGGTGTGCTGGCGGCGCCGGAGCGCGGTGGTCGGTAGGGAGCGGGGCTGGTCGCCCTACTCCACGCCGCGCTCAAGATGAGTCCTATGCCGAGTGCGTGTCGCGTGCTTGCACGTGACGGGGCCTCATCTTGAAAGCGATCTGGACTTGGCTGCAGCCTAGTCGGCCAACCACCGGCCCTACACCCCGCGCAACTTGGCGGCCAGGGCGGGCGGAAGCAGCGATAGCTCGCTGGACTCCTCCACGGCGAGGCGGATTTGTTCGCGGATACGCTCCAGCGGCACAGGCGGCAGGTAGTTGGCTAGATGCTCGGTGAGCAGTTCCACCGGCGGGCGCTGGGTGAGGTAACTCTGCCGGAAGATCGCGCTGGCAATCGACGCGGCGGCACCCGCGGTGAGCAACTCGGGCATCGAGAGCGTGGGCGGGCGCAGCTCGGGAAGCGCGAGTTGGTTGCGGGCGAATACGCCGCGCAGCAGCGCCCAGGCGGCGTCGTCGGTGGTGGCCGGCAGCACGGGCAGCCGGCGGTCGATGCGGCCGGGGCGTTTGAGATCCACCTCGACAAGATCGGGGCGGGAGGTGGCGAGCATCCACAGCACGCGGCCGCGGTTGGCGCCGTCGCCCATGAACTGGGCGAGCATCGAGTAGAGCCGGCCGTTGACGTCGCTGCTGGAGTCGTTGCCGGTGCGCCGGCCGAGGGTCTGGTCGGCCTCGTCGACAAACACGATACACTGGCCGAGCGCGCCGATGAGGTGGAAGATGCGCTCGAGGTTGCCCTCGGAGCTGCCCACCCAGCGGTCGCGGAAGTTTTTCAATACCACCACCGGCACGCCCGCCTCGCCGGCTACGCAGTTCACCAGGTAGGTCTTGCCCGTGCCCACGGGGCCGGTGACCAGATAGCCCATCGGCACGGCGCGCACGACGCCTTCGCGGAAGAGCTTCAGGTCGGTGCGCAGCGCATCCACAAGCTGGGGCTGGCCGCTGTAGTCGGCGAGCGTGGTGGACGATTCGATGAACTCGATGAGGCCGTTGCTGTCGCGCTCGACGGCGGCCTTGCGCATGGCGGCCACATCGGCGTCGGCCAGCGCGGTGCCGGCGTGGGCGTGGTGGCGCAGCAGCCCGAGCAGCGCGTAACGGGTGACCCCGCGCAGGCGCTTGGCGAGCGCAGGTGTCCGGTACTTGAACTCGGCCAGCGCGCCGGCGAAACGCTCCTGCAGGCGCCCCAGCTCCACGGCGAGCTCCGCTTCCGAGGGCAGCGGCACCGCGATGGAGGCGGCGAGCGGGTTGTTGCGCACGATGGGGTGGAGGTCGTTGAGGGCGTCGGCCACCAGGAAGGTGGTGAGGCTGAACCAGGCGTGTTCGCGGGGTCGCGACCAGTCGCGGATGAGCGAGGCGCAGGCGCTGAGGTCGAAGTAGAGGTTGCTGGTCTCGTTGGGGACCAGCAGCGGAGCGTCGTTGAAGATCGCGGCCACGTGGACCGGTGCGCGCTCGCCCACGGCGCGGTTGTTGAGGAAGAGAAAGAGCTGGCGAAGCGTATCGAGATACTCCTTGGGCGAGTTGCGCAGGTCCTTCAGGTTGGCGAGCTGCGCCCAGCCCTGGAGCGCCTCGCTGCCGCGCACCACTTCGATGCCGTGCGCGAGATCGAGGGTGAGCACCACGCTGAACGCGCCCAGCAGGCGGCGGGCGAGGAAGTCGTCGAGGTCGAGGAAGTCGGGCGCGGCGGAAGCGGGGGCGCCGGCTGTCGCTCCGGGCTGGAGGCCCACTGGCACGGTGTCGGATGAGGGCTTGGACGGGCCCGCCCAGAAGACATCGCGGGTGTTGCCATGCAGCAGGAACTGGCAGGCGGTGTTGGCCGCATAGCGGCTCTCGATTTCGCGGATCCAGTCGGTGGGGGTGGCGGACATGGGAGGGAGAGCGGAAGGGGTAGCTTACAGAAGGTAACGAAGGGAACGGAGAGAGAGGAAGGGGGCGGGATCTTGTGTCCGCGCCGTGGGGCGGAAGGGGCTGTGCGTGGGGCGCGCTTGGGTGCTCTCAGATCTTCTCGAAAAGGTGGCCATCGGCCACTGGTGATCCGCAGTACATGCAGCGCTGACGGGCCGTACTGACCTTCCGTCCGCAGCTCCGGCAGGGCACGACACAGGCGGCCATTTTTCCATCGCGGACACCGTCGCGTCCGTCGATCTCGGCCATGCGCTGCAATACCTCCTCTTCGCTGATACCGAGCCGTAGTTGAAGAATCTCAAACAGGGCCTGATTTGCCAGAGCCAGACCGTCGACGCGCTTCCGCAGATCGAGTGTTGTAGAGGTAGCATCAACGGCCTTTTCGTTCGCCCGCCGCGCCTCCTTCTGTGTTTCGCGAATGCGCTGTTCCTGGAAAAATTCGCCAAAGAGATTCATGATGTTCGGAGTAGGATGTTGGCCTTGGGGTGGGAGCCGCCCGTGCCATGAGGGCTAATGCGCTGGTATCGGAAAGGGCCGGGGGAGGTGGATCACTGATGGGTTCCGTCAATGATCGAAACCCCTGAGTAGCACCACGGAGGGTAGCCTACGGAAAGTGTTGTCGGTGCCAGCTCATCGCGGGAAGCGCCTGCGCAAGCGGTCTTCCATTTTCTCAAGCGTAAGTGCCGGGCTTGGATCGCGGCGTTGGTCGGCAAGTCGCGCTTCGACGAGCGACACTTCCGCTTGCGGGAGCGTGGACTCGTCGAGGTCCGACCCTTGTTTGAGATCGGAGCCGGTTGGCTCTATTCCATCTTCCATTGGTCGACGTATTCTTGAGAGACCCATGTCATCGATCCGCGGAACAGTTTGTCGCCGGTTGTGCTTTTAACGCCGAGCAGAAGTACTTCGCCTGCGCCCATGCTCCGGGCATTATTCCGGGCTTCGGTTTCGTCTTCCGCCCAGAAAATAAAGAAGTTTCCAGTGGATTTTGAGTACGCGAGCCCGCCCTTCATCACCTTCTCGGGCTTCAAGTATTTGTACCGGAATTCGCCCGTCTCGTTTGTGTAGAAGAAGGCGTGTTTGTCCTCCGCTGTCAGTCGGTAGTCCCCATCTGCGACGCGATAATAGACTCTAGGGTCCTTGTTGAAGGCGAGAATCTTCTGTTCGGCGACGATGTGGATGACGCCGGGCGGTGGCGTCATCAGGGTGCGCTCCGTGGGCGCACTGGCACACCCGAAAAGGAGCAGAAGTGGAAGAATGAACGGGAGAAACTTCATCGTGTCGGCAACCGTTTGCTATCCGGAGAGATTGCTTACGCCCCTTCACTCATCTTGGGCTTTTCGGGGGCGGGTGTCGGCGCGGCGGAGACGCCCTCGGCGGGCTTCATCGCTACGTTCTTCTTGGCGAGGAAGTTCGCCAGCGCGGCCTTCTTGGCGATGTCGCCCTCCTGCTGCTTGAGCTTGAGGTCGGAGAACTGAGTGGAGTCCTGCGAGGCGCGCAGGCGGCCGGAGGCCTTGTCGAGCTTCTCGTTCACCACCTCGTCGAGGCGCTGCATGTTGTCCAGCGACGAGCTCTGCTTGCTGATCGTGCCGGAGAGCATCTCGGATACGTCGGCTAGGGCCTCCTTGGCCTTGGCCTTCGAAAGGGCGTTGGTGAGCCTGTCGATCTTCTTGCGGATCTCCGTCTCGGCGGTCTGGCAGGCGCCGACGAACTCCTTGTAGGCGGCCTCGTTGTGCTCGAGCTCGGACTTGTTCTCGGCGAGGTCGGTCTCCACCGACTGGAGCTGCGCGGCGAGCTCCTCGGCGAGCTGCTGGTTGCCGCCGTTGTAGACGACCATGATGCGGCCCTCGAGGTCGGCCTTGCGGCGCTCGCCCTCGGCAACCTGGCGTTTGAGCTTCTCGGAGACGGCCGCCATCTGGGCGATGCCGTTCTGCATGGCCACGCGGTTGGTCTTTAGGTCCTCCTTGGCGTTCTCGAGGAGCACCTCGGGATTGCGGAACTCGATGGAGCTGAAGAAGAGGCTGAAGCGGCCGCGGATCTGGTTGTAGAAGCGAGCAACGAGGGACATGGCGAGGGAGGAAGTTGAGGGACTAAGGGAATGAGGGATTGAGGGAAGCGGGAGCCCAAGGAGCTGCTATTACCGGCAGGCTGCGTTGAACTCGGAATTTAACCACGGAGGGCACGGAGAACACAGAGAGCCGGGCAATCGGAGTTCAACTCCGCAGCAGGATTGGCCTCCGTGCCCTCTGTGTGCTCTTTGGTGAAGACGGATTGGCATGGCCTCAGGCGTTCTCGCCCACCTTGTATCCTACGCGGCGGGTGCGCAGCGACGGCAACTCGGGCATCGAGGGTGTCAACTCGGCGGCTACACGGCTGCCGGTGGAGAGCGAGTCGATGGTGTCGCTGATACGCTGGGTGAACTGGCCGACGGACTGCGCGGCGAAGAGGTCGGCGCGCAGGAGCTTGAGCTGCTCCTCGATGCGTGTCTGTTCGGCGCGGACGATGGCGAGGTTGTCGAGGGAGCGGCTGAACTGCTCGTGGCGGCGGCGCACGGCGTCGAGCCCCTCGCGCTTGGAGCCGACAAGGCGGAACTTGCCCTCGTAGGCCGGGGACTCGGGGGCGGTTTTGGCCAGTTCGGCGTCGAGCCTGGCCAAGTCCGCCTCGACAGCGGCGATACGGGCGGGGAAGTCCTCGACCTCCTCCTTGGCGAGATAAGCCTGAAGGTTGCGCTCGGTGGCGAGCAGCCCGAGGTAGGACCACATCAGGCCGTCGATTTTGCCGGTCGGATACCCGGCGTCGGCAGGTGCGGCGGAGAGCTGCTCCTCGATATCGGTGCAGACGCGGGCAAGCTCCTCATAGCGGCGGCGTGCGGCGGTATCGAGCATGGCGAAGAGTTTTTCGCGCTGGGCCTGAAGCTCGGTCAGGGCGGTAGCTTCGCGGGCGGAATCGGCGGCATCGGCCCGGGCGTCGACCTTGGCGCGGAAGCCCGCCCGGTCGGGCAGGTAGACCCAGCCGACGACATAAAGCGCCGCGCCGATGACGAGTGCGAGCGGCACGCCGGAGGCGAAGGTCGCGCCCAAGGTGAGGAGGGCGAGGGCAGCGTGGTCTCCGCTTTTCAGGAACGCTTTGAAGTAGTCGATGCGACGCACTGTTTGGGATCTTGGGTGCGGAGGGTCAGGGTGGCAAGGTGGAGACGGGCCGGAATACAGAAGGCAGGAGGGCTGGTGCCTATTCAAACCACTATGGCAGCATTGACCAGGCGATCCTGTGGAATCGCGCCCTTACCACTGATGACTTTGACGAGCTCTACAACTTCGGCCTAGGCGTCACCTATGCCGACACCGCCACCCCCGGCGACTCGCTGGTTGTGCGCACTCTGGGTTCGCTCAATCCCGCACCGGCCGCGTACCCGGAGGAGGGTTGGCGACTGGTGCCTGGATGCGACAAGTCGTTCGCGCGCTGCAAGTCGCTCGGCAATTCGGCCCGCTTCCGGGGCTTTCCCCATTTCCCGAAGAGCAATCCGGCGCTCATCCCAATCAAGCAGGAATCTCCTGCAGGAGGCAAAAAATGAGCGACTATTTCTCAGCCCAGTTCGACCGCTTGCTTCGCTTGGCTATCTGCGCGGACGCGTGGCTCGGCACGCCCTACGTGGTATCCGGAGCGGTGCGCGGCAGTGGTGCGAGCTGCCATTGCCTCGCCGCCGCCGTGCTCTCCGATGCCGGCTGGCGCTTCCCACCGCCCCCGCCTCGGGGCCTCACCCGATTGCGCGAGTATACCGCATCCATGCGTGCCTGGCTGGATAGCCTCCCCGAGTATTTCGCACCCATCCCGCTTACCCACCCACTCTTACCCGATACCCTCCAGCCCGGCGATGTGCTCCTGTGCGAGCTGGGCTGCGGGCATATCGCCCTCTACCTCGGCGGCCCGGATGCCGAGGCTCTGCAAGTGCTCCGCCACACCCCCGCGCATGTGGTGAGCCTACACGATCCCCAGGTGCCCGCGCACATCCTCGCCGCTTACCGCCCACAGGAGGCCCTCTAATATGGGAAACAAATCACAAGTCGACCAGACCCCCGCAGAGTCGCGCACCGAAGTGCTCTCCGCCTACGACGAATCTTTTTCCGTCTCCGAGGATGGCCGGCCCATCCCCGTAGCCCGAGGACAGCGCAAGGTAGCCGGCCGCTATGTGATGGGCCCCTTCTACGGGCAGCGGATCTGGGAAGAAGCGCCAAAGAAACAAGGAGGCAAATAACATGGGTGGAGGCAAAGGCAGTCAACAGGGCACCAAGCACGTAAACGGCACCATCGCGTGCCTTATCGGGCTGGGGCCGCTCTACGCACTCGATGCGATCATTCTCAATGGAGAAACCGTGTGGAGTGGCCCGCTCTTGCGTGGCACATCCACCGGCCCCGCCGCGCTCTCCACCAAGTATGGCACGATCCGCTTTTACTGGGGTACCGAAGAGCAGCCGGCCGACAGCACGCTCAACACCTATGAGGAGCATCCGCCCTACGCCGGCCTAGCGTATGTGGTGTTCGTGGACTATGACCACGGCCAATCGACAAACGCCTACAACTGCGAGTTTGTCGTGCGCAGCGGCCCGGCGCAGGAGCTCATCACCGGAGCCTCCGCCGCCGCCTCGCTGGACAGCGGGCTCACCTGCAATCCCATCGTAGCCGCAGCCGAGATTCTGACATCTCCATCGTGGCTAGGCCTGCCCGCCAGCGCCATCGATACGGCCAGCGCCCAGGCGGTGGCCGATCTGGTGCAAGGGGATGCCCCCAGCGGCTCGGCCGATGGCCGCAGCGCCTCAGCCGCCTCGCCACTCTATGCCGACGCCACCGATTGCCGCGCCGCCCTCGCCGCGCTCGCAGGGATGGCCGATGCCTGGCTGCGGCTAAACGCCGCCGGCCAAATCGAGTTCGGCCGCTGGCTGCGCGGCGTAGTGCCTGTGGGTCTCACCACACTCACGCACGACGATTTCAGCGCCGTTCCTCAGGTCGATTTCGACAACCAGGAGGAGCAGCCCAACAGCTATGCCGTGGAGTTCACCGACTCCGATGCCGTGCACAAGGAGGCAAAGCTCACGGTGGACGATCAGGCCGGCATCGTGGAAACCGGCCGCCTCATCCGAAAGACGATCAAGGCCGACTGGCTCATCACCGCCGATCAAGCGATCCGCGCCGGGCAAGAGGCCCTGCGGCGGGGGGCTACGGGCGGCTCGTGGTCGGGCTCTGTGCGCTGGGGCAAGGCGGTCACTCCTGCCGGCGCGCCTCTCCAGCCCGGCGACTATGTGCGCGTGCCGCTCTCCCAACCCGGAGCCTCGGCCACGGTCAACGAGGTCATCCGCATCACCAAGGTGGTCTATCCCGCCGATGATACCGCGCCCGTCGAAATCTCTGGCACCATAGACCCTCCAGCAGCTCCAGCCTTCGGCACGGCGCAGGCGTCCGCCGCGTCCGACTCGCCCGGCACGGTTGTCCCGCCCATCGCCCTGGCCCGAGTGCTCGCACTGCCAGCTCTAGCCACCTCATCGCCCCCGCCGCTTCACCTGCTCGCCGCCCGCCCCCTTGGCCTCTCCGCTGGGGTATCCGTCTACTACGACGATTCCCTCGCCGGGGATTTTCCCTTGGTTGGCCGGCAACCATCCTACGCGCTGCCGGTGTCGCTCGTGGCGTCGCTCTCGGCCGGAGCCTCCACAGTGCGCGTTGCTCTGCTCTCGGGGGTGGATGGCGTGGATCTCCAGCGAGATTCCTCCTATCTGCGCAACTGGGTCGGAGGGCTCACAGAGGGGCGCAACGACGAGCTTCTGCTTATCCTCCTGCACAAGGAGGAGGATGGGACGATCACCGGCACCGCCACCACGCAATCAGTGGAGGTGCTCAGTATCTCCGGTGCGCCTGCGCTGGTCTCCGGGGCAACTTTCGATCTGCCCGTGCTGCGGGGCCGGCGCGGCACTGCGGCGCTCGCATTCACCGCTGGGAGCTTTCCTGCGGCTTGGGCATCGTATGAGGGGTGGGTAATCCCACGGTACAGCCTTGAGATCCTCAGCCATGCGGATTTCGATTCCATGCTCACCAGCGGGGCCACCGGCTATTTCCGAGCCGGCGGCTACTGTGGAAGCACGCTCTACGCGCCCGCCGCCGCCTATGCCGAGCGCGAGCGCCGCGCCGCCGCCGAGCTGGATCTTGCGGAGTTCGCCGGCCAACCGGATGCCGGCACGTGGTCGCCCGCCCTCACCTGCCGCATCCCCAGCGGGCTCTACACAGCGCTCACCGCCGCAGGAGTGGCGGTAGACAACTCCACCAACGGCCTGACCTCATCCACCACGCAAGGCGCTGTGGATGAGCTCGCAGCCCGCGCCAGCCTGCCTGATGGTGGCGTGGCCGGCCAGTTGCTCGCCGCCACTGCGGAGAGCACCGAGTGGATCGATCCCCCCGAGCTCTCCGACTCGGGTACAGGTGTGAGCCTAATCGCCTCCACGCCCTTCGGCCTGCGCCGGCTAGTCGCCGGGACCGGCGTCACCCTCGCTCTTGTCGGAGGGGCCATCGAAATCAGCGCCAATGGCGGAGGTGGCGGCGAGTACAACGGCCCTCCCGGCTACTCCTGTACGGCATTCACTGGCATCTCCACCGGCCCGCTCAGTGGCGAGGCCACCGGCTGGGGATGGGGTGCTGGCTCAGGGCCGTTCTACGTCGCTGAAAATCCCACGGCGATAGACGATTTCTCCGGCATCCCCTCCGGTGCACTGACAACCTGGACCGGCGGCACTGGATGGACTGGCGCTGCAACCCCTTACACACCCTGATATGGCAACCGGATACCCATCAAAAACCACCGACCTAGGCACCTGCTCATCCATCGCGATGGCCGTGCGCGAGGTGTATCCCCGCGCCACCCTGCTGCCCTCTGCGTGGCATCGAGTCCGCATCGGGATGCTCTACTCGATCATCGGACTGGCCGCGGACGATAACACCGCGCCGGCGGTCGAGACAGTCACTTACCTGAATCATCGGGACCGATTTGCCCTCGGCCTCTTCAATGGTGCCGCCGGCGGGTGCGTTGGGGATGAGGGCACTCGTTTCGTTGGGCTGATGTCGGCAGTGGCTAGCTCTGTCGCAGTATCGTTCGCTACACCCAACTACTCCGTCATGTGGGCGGGGAACCAGAATTTTGGAGCCATAGCGGATGGTGTATCCGTGACAAATTCCGCAACCGGGATCGGGCTGGTTACCCAATACGCCCAGCACCTCACTCCGGCCGGGACTACATCATTCTGCGCATTCATGGCGGTTGACCTAACACTTAGCGCGACGGGTATCCTTGTGCAGGGCCAGGCGGCGGCCCGCCTCACCGATACATCGGTATTAAGCCTGCGCAAATTGATGCTGGAGACTACGTTGGTGGGGTCGGGTACCGTCACCGGAGGCTGGTGGGGGGCTGGGCTTGATTCGGGACTGACCCATCTGTACGTGAGGGCCCCGCATAACCAGAATCGCCTACGCATCCACGGGCTTCAGGTTATGCAGCTCGCGTGATGGGCAGGGGATCGCAGCCACGCCGGCCTCGATGGCGTCGGCTTGGGATGGGTAGGCCCTGGAGTCCACGAGCTCACGCAGGCTTGGTGTTGCCTCCACGCCACTGGGCAGTTGTCGCGAAGCGCTCGCGGCCCCCTCGCGGAAGCGCCGCGAAGAACTCGCTGGGTCGATCCGTTTACGGATTCTCGACCCTTTTCTTCCCCGTGCATCCACCCTTTTCTACTTTCTGCGGGTTACACGCAGAAGCGCCGCCGCGCAGGCTCCTACACCTCTCCCCTCCGTATTTAGCCGTTCGTAAAACCATAGGCGTTTAACGCACAGCGCATTTTGGTGCGTGTGAGTTAACGGATACGAGGCCGTCCGAACAGCGATGACGGCCATTGGCCTGCGGAGTTGCACCGCATTCAACAGGGACCGCGTTGCGTCGCGGCGTCGCCCTGCCAGCACGACCGCCCACTTGCGCGGTCGTTGGGTGGCAGGGGATCGGCATTTGCCGGCCATTGGGTGGCTTGGAGCCACGGCTTCCTTTCGGTTTGGTTGGTGCCTTGCGCTGGGGCCGGCGGGCTTTCGCCCAACGACGCCAATCAGACCAGACGTGCCTCGTGCGATTCCTTGCAGGTAGCGCGAGGGCGGACCCGGTGTGACGGGTGCGCAGAACTTCACCAAAATTGAGTGCCCGGCGTGCGATGGCTAGGGCGGCGGCGCGATGCACGCTCAAGCCGTAACCAGCGGCGAACTTCGCCGCGCCGATGACGGAGGTGAACGCCGGGTTCACCTCGACTAGCTCGACGCCTTCCCGAGCGCAACGCCCGCGCAGCATCTGCGCGAAGGCAGCGTAGGCGAAGGCCGACAGCATCCGGTTGCAGCGGGCGCCTCGATCCTCGTTCTTCTTGTCGTCGAAGTCGAGTGTCTCGACGGCCACGGGGACGCCATGCTTCTCGGCATAAAGCACGGCCACAGCCACGGCGTCTCCGATAGACGCCTTAGCCTGATCGGCGCTGCGTCCCTCAACGGCCCACGGGATATCCAGCGTGTCCACCGGGTTGCCGCAGCGGTCGCAGCGGGTCACCGCCAATCCCCACGGATTGGTGTCGATACCCGCGCAGCCCTTGCGCCCGCTGGTGGTGATCGGCGCGGCGGCAACCTCGAACATAGCCTGTGCATACCAATGTCCGTTATCGCGGCGCAGAAAGCGATAGCTGACCGCGCTATGGCGGGTCACCGCCTTGCCCTTGCGCGGGCCTCTGGTGACCGTCTGCTTGGTCGGCGTGAGCGCCGCCAGCAGGTCGGCTACGCGGTAGCGGAAGGCGACCGGCACGACCAGCGTCTCGCCACCCAAGGCATCGGGCAGGCGCAGGTGCAGGGCACCGTCGCGGTATTGGCAAGTCTGGTTGCCTGCTGTTTCGTCGGCGGAGCCGAGCACGAAAAAGGATGAGGAACGGGATGCACGCCATGCCTTCTGCCATGCAGCGTGATCGGCGTACCCGTTGGCGGCAAGTTCGTGCTGCTGGCCGAACAGCTTGCGCGAGCCAAAGCAGACGCTCGGCACCGGTGCGGCAAGGTCGCGCTCGATGCCCGCCTTGCGGTCCCGCAGCTTTTGCAGTCGGCGCTTCTTCTGATGTTTAACGAAGGGGGCTTTGGCTTTGGCGATTGCCTTCTGTGTCTTTACGATCTGCTTGGAAACCGTGGCGAGGTTGAGTTTGCGCACCTCGCGCCACGATTCAACCTTGGCCGACAACTGCTTGTAGATCGCGTTGAAGTGGCGCGCCGTGATGCAGTGCTCGGTCAGGAAACGCCGCTTCGCGGCGTTCAATGTCTCACCTCGGGCATACAGGGCCACGAACAAGAGACGTTCCAGCCGCGAGAACAGCGCCGCGCACGACTCCAGGACCGGCAAGATTGCCGGATCGTCTGCGATGCGTGTCTCGATGGTGATGGTCATGGCGAACTAACGGGCGCGTCTGGCGGATGCGCTGGGTCGTCAGGCACCTCGCCTTGCATGGCCGTGAGCGCCCGCTTGGCCCGGTTGTTGGCCGAGCGCCGCCCGTAGAGGCGGGCGCACATGCTGGTGAGCACGGCAATCACATCGGCCACCAGATCGTCCTTAAGTTCGCTCGTATCGACTACGAGCAACTTGCGGCCATCGGCGGCAAGTGTCGCCTCGACGAACTCGGCTCCAAAGCGCATCAGCCGGTCGCGGTGTTCGACAACGATAATGCGGACCTTCGGATCGGTGAGCAACCGGATGAGTCCTTGCCGGTGCCCGTTGAGGCCGCTTCCCACTTCAGCCACCGTCTTGATGACGGTGAGCTTCTGGCCGGCGGCAAACACCGCCAGCCGCCCAATCTGGGCCTCCAAATCCTTCTTCTGGTCCGAGGACGACACGCGGGCGTAGAGTGCCGCGCCCGCCTCCTGCGGGTTGTCGTCCACGATGATCGTCCCGGTCGGAAGTTGTTTAACTGGCACGGGCAGCTTGCCGCTCTTGAACATCCGCCATGCCGTCTGATAGTGAATGCCCTCCTGTGCGGCCCATGCTGATAGTTTCACGAGGGGAACTCCTTGAGCCGGCCAGCCAGCAAATCATCGAGATTTATTGCCCGGAAATCCTCTGCGTAAACCAACTGCATCGGGTCCACCAGAAGGTCACATATTGCATCGGTGAGTGAATCGGTTGCGTCGTTGATCATGTCGGGGTAATGGGCGCTGATCCACTCTGCTTTCACATCGAATAGCCTGTGCATCAGGTCGTCCTCGAATGTCGTCGCACGCAGACCACTACCCGAAACATACGTCGCATCCGTGCCCCCATTGGGCGCATCCAATAAGTCGCCTAGTGTCACAAAATCCTCCGCTTGCAATGGAACATCACTCACTGAGCCGTGAGTAGAAACGTCGTAGCCGCTATCAACAACACTGACAATTCCACGATTGCGAGTCGAACAGACCGCCAGCACCCACCCACGGATAGCATCCAGCATCTCACGACTACGCACCCACGCAGACCATTCCAGTGATACAAGGGCGACCTTCACTGGGTCGGGCGGTGCGTGCTTGCTCCGTTTCATGCCCGGAGCTTACCCGAGTCATTGTCATAATCAAGTGATTTGTTGACATTCAGGGATAATTTGGGTAACTGTTGCCAACCCCAAACAACCGAAACACACCGGCACCCCCATAATTGAAGGGGAAATTGCCACAAGTACCCGAAGCGCTGGCACCCGACACATAGAGCGTACAGCGGGCGGTGGGGACATTGACCGACAACCCCACAAATACCCACGCCCAAGGGTCGGGTGGCGAGATGGTGTGCGGGGCAGCCATGGCATACTCCCCTGTGATTACCCCGCCAGGAGCAACCCCGATTTTGGCGAACGACCAGTCCATGAAAAAGCCGGTCGGATTGGCGAGCCCGGTCCCGAGCCTAAACCAGCCGGCGAGCGACATCTGCCCGGTATCGGGATACGCCGGGGCGCCTGCCGAAGTGACACACGCTGCCGCCAAAGCGGCGGAACGACACACGCCCGGAGCCCGCCGCCGAAGGTCGACGGGAATAGAGTATGGCATCGCTTGTCCCCCCGTCTCATCAAGCGCCAAGCCATTCGCTTGGCCATAGCGGACGCCGCTCTCCTCGGGGAAATCCCACCACTCGACGAGCCCGGAACGAAGGGGCGACGTGTAGCCATCGGTGATCACCGGCGAGCTACCCACGATGCGGTGCCGGCGCTTGCTGCCATCTAGCAGCGTGCGCTCGGCGTAGCCATAGCGGTAGTGATCGGCCACAGTAGCCGGCCAGCCTCCCCCACCTACTGGCTGGAAGAAGAGAGCTCCCGTGCCGGCTGCGGCGAGCTGAGCGGGGCTATCGTGCGCGGCCTCGATAAGCCCGCAAGGGGGCGAATAGAGCGGGGCCCAGCAGCGGGTGGACGTTACGGCGATGGGGCCTTTGACGTCGAAGAGCGAGGTCATGCCGGCGAGTTTGCAGGTGCATTTTGCGCCCTCGAAGCGCGGGCCTTGCACGGTGCCGGTGAAGATGAGCGAGGCGGAGGCGGGCGCGGCGACTGTACCGCGGTACACCTGCACCGTGAGCTTGGGCGCGAGGCGATCCAGCTTGATGCGCTCAAAAGGCGATCCCTCCCACCAGCCGGCGGTAAGCTCCATATCATGGCGCTCCAAGTTGAGCTCGCTGGTGCGGTCCCCGTGCGAAATCGGGCGGGGGGTGAAGACTCCCAGCGCACCGGCGTCGAGCTCGCTCTCGTAGGAGGTGGTGAGCCATGTGAGATCCCCATCGGTGATGGAGTACAGCCAGCAGGGAGCCCCAAGCGCGCCGATGGTGGTGCCTACCGTTTCCCCCGCAGGCGCGGTGGTTTCGGTGGGCAGCTCCACGACTTCCACCGTGGCGGAGGCTACGGTGGGCGTTTCCCAGGTGATCTTGAGCTTGGCGCTGGTGAAGCGGGCCAGCAGCAGTGAGCACACGGCCGTGCCTGCGGCGAAGGTGCCAGGGGCGGTTTGCAGGGTGAGTGCAGAGCCGGCGCGGGAGAGGATCTTGCACGCCGCCACGGTATCGCCGCTGGCCAGCGCGATATAGCCGAGGTCGGCCAGTACAGTGGGATCGGCTACCTGGATCACGGCCCCGGAGGTGACCGCAGCGGCCAGCCGGGTCTCGGCGAAGGCCCCAGGCACCCAGAAGCTGCCCACGGTGCCCGCCTCGCGGAAGAGCGCCACCAGTTGCGCCACCTCATCGCCCAGCGGCGGCAGGGTGAACTTCTGCAGGCGGCGGGGCGTTTGGCTCACATACGCCTCGTTCTCCGCGCGGCCATAGCCGATGCGAGTGCGGTCGATACGCAGCTCGATGCCGCCAGCGGTCACACCGGAATCCCAGTCGGGCACCAGCGAGAGGAGCCTCGGGATGAGTGCGCCCACCGCAGGCCCAGTGCCCACCGTCACTCCCGTGGGCCGGATCGCGTAGGCCGCAGGGCCGTTTTCCACCACGGCAATGGCCACTTCCATGGCCTCGTCGCCATCGGCACTACCTGGGGCCGGGAGCTTAGCGAAACGGCTCCACAGCAGCGGCACCACGCGGCAGGCTGCCGTGGGGGTGAAGGAGTTTGGAGCGGTGGACGCGAGCACCTGCCAGGAGCCCATGCCGGGCTCGTAGAAGAGGCGCAGCCCGCCAGACCAGCGGCACAGCGCGAGATCGGAGAGCAGGCAGTCGGCCGGCCAAAAGGGGGCGAGAATGGGCTGGTTGTTGTAGGCGCGCAGGGCGGCGCGCAGTTGCGCGGCTGCGGCACCTTCCAGGAAGAGCTGGTAGTTGAGCGAAAGGATGGTCTCGGCGGCCAGGGCGCGGCGATGCTCGCGTCCGGAGAGCCCGGCATCGGAGGCCGAGCGGGTGGCGAACTCGCCGGAGATGGACTTGCCCCACACCTCTTCGCAGGTGAGCAAGTAGCAGGCGGTGGAGTCGACGGTGGTTAGTAACATGGGCGAAATGCGGATTGCGGAAGGCGGATTGCGGAGGGGCGGAGGGGAGGAGGGAAGAAGCTAGGAGCTAGAATTTAGGAGTTAGGAGGCGGGCCGGACCCATTCCTCACTCCGCAACCTGCATTCCGCATTTCCATCAGCCGTTCTTGTAGCCTCGGCGTTTGAGGAAATTCACCATGTAGCGCTCGCCGTCCTGTGAGCTTAGCCAGTCCTTGGCATGCTGCTGGTTGTTGAACGCCCCGAAGGCCACGTGCACGTTGGGCGCTTCCCCTCCACCGGAGCTGGAGGCGGCGGCCGCAGCGGCCGGAGCGCTGGCCGCTTGCAGGGCCGAGCCACGGTCGGCCAGCGCACCTTGGGCGTTGGCCGAGAGGGCGGCGAGATTGAGCGAGCCGTTGCGCAACGCATCGAAGAAGCCCGGGCCGTACTGGGCCACCCGGTGGGCTGGGATCACATATTCGCCGGCCGAGAGCATGGCGGGCACGCGATCGTCGCGCGGGCCGCCGGGGCCGGTGATGAGTCCGCCATCGGCATGGCCGATCTTGGCGACCAGGGCGATGCCACCGCCGATGGCGGCGGCCATGGCGGCCGCACCCAGGAACGGACCCACGTAGGGGATGCTCGCCATGGCGGAGAAGGCCTCGATGGCACCCTTGTAGACGCTGGCCAGGGCCTCCTTGATCCAGACGAGCATGCGGATGCCCCCGCCGGTGGTGGT
>CAJCBL010000012.1 GCA_903960515.1 uncultured Verrucomicrobiota bacterium | reverse complement strand
TCGGAATCGCGAGCAAGCTCGCTCCTACTCGGGCCTCGACCCGGGCTCGCGGGCAAAAGGGACAGGTCAATTATCTCGTTATTGGCGAAGCCGGACGACGGCTGATGGGGATGCTGAACGGGATTGCGGCTAAAAGGGACAGGTCAATTTCGTCGCCCCGGGGGACGATTGGTAGGGTCAATCGCGTCCTCAATCGGCAAAGGCTGGCGCCGGGCTGAAGCGCTGCGCTCTCCAGCGCCCTCGGAATCGCGAGCAAGCTCGCTCCTACTCGGGCCTCGACCCGGGCTCGCGGGCAAAAGGGACAGGTCAATTGCGCCGTCCCGGGGGGCTAAAGGGACAGGTCAATTATGTCGCCCCGGGGGACGATTGGTAGGGTCAATCGCGCCCTCAATCGGCAAAGGCGGGCGCCGGGCTGAAGCGCTGCGCGCTCCAGCTCCCTCGGAATCGCGAGCAAGCTCGCTCCTACATCGACGCCCGCCCGGCTGACGCACTTGGCGCTTGAGCGACCCGGGGCCCATCCAGACAACTGCGCAGAGTCTCCAGCAGCGTGTGCATCTCGAAGGGCTTGGGCAGGCCCCTCACCCGCGGAATCGTAAGCACTTCCTTGGCCTTCATGTACCCGGAAGCCAAGATCACCGGAACCTCCGGCCGATCCGTACGGAAGCGCTGGATGAGCTCGATGCCCGTTGTCCCCCCCGGCAGCACCATGTCCGTGAGCACCAGAGAGATCTCGGTTCGGTGGGTGGCCCACTGGTCCAGGGCCTCCCGGGCATTGCCGGCCAGCAGCACCCGGTATCCGTAGCGGCGCAACGAAATGGAGAGCACTGTGCGCACACTCGCCTCGTCCTCGACCACCAGCAGCAGTTCGTTGTGGCCGCGCTGCAGGGGGCTGGAGGCCTCCGGCAAAGCGGTTTCCACCCGCAGTTGGCTGGCCGGCAGAAGCACGCGGAAGGTCGTGCCCAAACCCAAACTACTCTCCACCTCCACCCAGCCGCCGTGCTGCTTGACCACGCTGTCCACGATCGCCAGCCCCAGCCCGGTGCCTTGGCCTACGTCCTTGGTGGTGAAGAACGGCTCGAAGATGCGCGCCAAGGTGGTGGCGTCCATCCCGCAGCCGGTATCGGAGATGCTCAGCCGCACGTACCGGCCCGGGCGGGCCGGCAGGTGGGCCTGGGCGTAGTCGGGGGATACCGTCAAGGTGTCGGTGGCCAGGCTCAGGCGGCCACCGCCGCGCGTGGCGTCGCGGGCGTTTACGCAGAGGTTCACCACCACCTGCTCAAGCATGCCCACATCGGCCTCCACGGCCGGCAGGTTGGGCTGGGCGTGCAACTCCACCGAGATGCGTTCGCCCAAGGCGCGGCGCAGCATCTTGAGCAGGTTCTCAAGCACTTCGTTGAGCAGGAGAGGCTTGATGTCGATGGCCTGCTGACGGCTGAAGGCCAGCAACTGGCGCGTGAGGCTGGCCCCTCGGGCGGTCTCCTTCTCGAGTTCACGAAACGAATTCATCGCCTCCTGGTCGAGGCCGGGGCTGTCGCGCAACAGGCCTAGGTTCAGCGTGATGGAGGCCAGGAGGTTGTTGAAGTCGTGGGCCACCCCACCGGCCAGCTGGCCCACTGCCTCCATTTTCTGGGCCTGGCGCAGTTGGGCCTCCAGGCGGCGTTGCTCGGTGATGTCTAGGGCGGTGGAGAGCAGTCGGGTTTCCCCGGCGATCTCGACGGTTTCCGCGCTGTAGAGGCATTCGAGTTTTCGGCCCGTTTTCCCGGTGAAGGTCAGCGGCAACGCGGATACGCGACCGTCGCGGCGCAGTATTTCGAGCAGTCGCTCCCGCTCGGCTGGCGCCATCGCCCCCACGTCTACTGAGGACTGCCCGATCACCTCCGCCGGCGTGAAACCGAGGGCGCGCAGGAATTCCCGATTCACTTCAATGTAGGTGCCGTCCTCTACGCTGGAGAGGGCGATCATCAGGGGGGCCGAGCGGAAGGTGGTGGAAAACTTCGCCTCGCTCTCGCGCAGGGCGGCCTCGGCGCGTTTGCGCTCGGTGATGTCGCGCACGAAGCCCACCATCCGGGCCACCGGCTCGGGCAGGACGTTGGCGCTTACCTCCACATCGATTATCCGGCCATCCTTGCGGCGGTGGCGCGATTCGAAGCGTGCTGTGCCCTCGAGTATCAGCTTCGCTGTGGTCGCGGATACCGCAGCCGTATCCATGCTGGCCTCGATATCGGGCACGGAGAGGCGCAGCAGCTCCTCCTTTGTGTAACCGAGTATCTGGCACGCCGAGGCGTTCACATCGAGTATTTTGCCCTCGGTGTCGCACAGCCAGAACCCGTCGAGGGCGGTGCGCAGGATGGCGGCCAGTTCCTGCTGGGAACGGCGCAGCACGGATTCGGCGCGGTGCTTGTGCAGGCTGATCTCGATAACCGAGTAGAGTTCGCGCTCGTCGAAGGGCTTTACGATGTAGCCGAAGGGCTCGGCCTGCTTGGAGCGCTGGAGGATGGGCTCGTCGGCGAAGGCGGTGAGGAAGACCACCGGAGTGGCGAACTGCTCGCGGATTGTAGTGGCCGCGGCGATGCCGTCCAGCGCACCGGCGAGTTGGATATCCATGAGCACGAGATCGGGCCGCAATTCCCCGACCAGCGCGATCGCGGTCTCACCGCTGTCGGTTTCGGCCGCCGGCTCATAGCCTAAGCGTGCGAGTTGCTGGGATATGTCGCGGGCGACGATCGCCTCGTCCTCGACGACGAGAATGCGCGTTTTAGGCACGGGAAGGAGGGAGTTTGCGGGTGAGCGGCGACAGGGGTGCGAAGAAAGGTTGTGAGCGGTAAATGGCGGGTTGGCGAGCCGTGAACTGTGGACGGTGAGCCGATATTCGCGATCGGCAGGCGGGCGACTGCAGGAGCGGGTGGCCTACTGTATGAGCGAGCTTGCTCGGGATGGCTCGGGGGTGGGGCGCTGGATCGAGCGCTGCGCGTTGGCCTGGGATTGGTGCGATGCGGCGGTGATTGACTGTAGGAGCGAGCTTGCTCGCGATGGCTTGGGTTCGGCGCGCTGCGGGTGCGATCGCGGGCACGGTCCTACGGTTTAGTGCCGGGGAGTGCTGCGGTTTGAGGGGGGAACTCCACGGTGGAAACGGTACCCCCGCCCGGGGCGCCAGCGATCTCCAGCTTGCCTTGCAGTTGCCGGGAAAGATCCGATACCAGTTGGAGCCCTAGGGAGCGCAGTTGTTTGAGCTCGAAGCCCGCCGGCAGGCCCACTCCGTTGTCGGCCACCGTGAGCCTCAGCCGGGGCCTCGGGGTGCCGCTGGGCAGGCCGGCTCCTGCGGGCGCAGGGCCGCCCCCTACGAAGTGCAGGCCCACGCGGATTTCGCCGGCGCGCTCGCCCGGGAATGCGTGCTTGAGGCAGTTGGATACCAGTTCGTTGATCAGCAGGCCGCAGGGCACAGCCTGTGTGGCTTCCACCAGCACGGTAGCGAGGTCGAACCCGAGGCGTACCGCCCCGGAGTCGCGCCGGGCCGCCGCCCTCAGCGCCTGGGTACATACGGTCTGGAGGTAGTCGGCGAGATCGACGCGCGCCAGGTTGCCGGAGCGGTAGAGGGTCTCGTGCAGGAGAGCCATCGAGCGGATTCGGCCCTGCATGTCGTGCAGCACAGCGGCGGTGGAGGGGTCGTCGATCTGGCCGGCCTGCAGGCGCAGCAGGCTGCTGATGATCTGCAGGTTGTTCTTCACGCGGTGGTGCACCTCCTTGAGCAGCGCCTCCTTCTCGCTGAGGGATTCGCGCAGCGACTGCTCGACGCGCCTGCGCTGGGTGATGTCCACGAATGTCACCACGATTTGGCGCAACTGGCCCGCGGTGTCGAAGTCGGGGAAGCCGTTGACCAGCACCCACACCTGCTCGCTGGTACCCGGATGCCGGATGCCCAGCACGTGGTCGCGCAACGGTGCCTGGGATTGCAGTACACGGTTCACCGGGAACTCGCCCAGAGGCATAGGAGTGCCGTCTTCGCGCAAGAAGCTCCAGTCGGGGTCTATGGCCGTCTTGCCGAGCATCTGGTTGATCGTGAGCCCGAGGAGTACTGAGGCCTGCTGGTTGGCCAGAAGGATGTGGGTGTCGGGTGCATGCACCACCACTCCGGCGTGCAGGTGCTGGATGAGGAGGCGGTGTTGTTGCTCGCTCTCGCGCAGCGACTCCTCGGCGGTACGGCGTTGGGTGATATCTCGGGCGGCGGCAAAGATGACCCTTCGCTCGGTGAGCGCAGTGGCGTTCCACTCGAACCACCGGTAGGTGCCATCCTTCGCCCGGTAGCGGTTCACGAAGCGGGTCGTAGTGCCTCCGGAGACCTCTTTGGCCGACTCCTCGTGCGTGACTGTACGATCCTCCGGGTGGATGAATTGGTTGAACGGTACCGCCGTTAGCTCCTCCTTGGTGTAGCCGAGTACCCGTGTCCACTCCTCGTTGACCTTGAGGAAAGTCCCTTCGGAATCGGCGATGCAGATCATGTCCGGCACCAGGTCGAAGAACTGCTGCAGGTCGTGCTCGGCGCGTTTGCGCTCGGTGATGTCGAGGAAGACGACCATGCCGGCCACCACTGCGCCGGCTTCGTCCTTGATGGGGGCGGCGCGGGCGAGCACCACGCGATCATCGCTGTCGCCTCGGCGAACGATGAATTCCCGGCTGCAGGTTTCCCCAAACATCACCGCTCGGGCCAGCGGCACCTCCTCGGTGCGCAGCGGCCGGCCGTCGAGGTCGAGGAGTTGCCAACTGGACACGTACTGGGCCACGCCTACGTCTTCGACGATGGTCGCGCGGTCGGAGCCGCGGACGAGCAGGCCGGCATCGTTTACATAGCGCAGGGCTCCGGAGGGAGCATCGGCGATGGCGATACCGGCTGGGCTTTGGTCCATGGCCACCTGGAGGATGGCTCGGGTTTCGCGCAACTGTTGCTCGGCGTGTTTGCGCTCGGTGATGTCGCTGAGCGTGCCGGCCATGCGCAGCACCTGTCCCTGGGCGTCGCGCTCTATGGCGTTGCCGCGGGTGGAGACCCAGAGCCAAGCGCCGGCTCCGGTCTTCATTCGCAGGTCGATGGCTAAGCGATGGCCGGATTCGAGGCTCTGCCGTAGGTCGTTCTCCACGCGGTTGATGTCCTCGGGGTGCACCAGCGATCGCCAATTGGCGTAGTCGGCGGTGAAGGCGCCGTCGGCATACCCGAGCACCGAGAAATAGGACGGGCTGAAGTAGGCGTTGCCGCTGGGCACGTGCCATTCCCAGAGGCCGTCGTTCACGGCGGCCAGGGTGGTGGCGTAGCGCTTCTCGCTCTCCGCCAGGGCCTGCTCGGCGCGTTTGCGGGTGGTGATGTCGGCCGCCATGCTCATGGCGGTATGCCGGCCATCGGGCAACCGGCCGAGGTATACCGAGTTGAAGTCCCAGATGCGCCGGGTGCCGTCGGCGCAGGTGATGGAGTACTCGCCCTTGGCGTTGCCGGCGGTGGGGTCGTAGAGCGAGGCGACAATTCTCCGCATGTCGGCCTGGTGTGGGCCGTAGGCTTTCTCCATCCAGGTCGCCGTAGTGGGAATGTCGGCCAGAGAGTAACCGGAAAGTTCCGACCACGCGCGGCTGAGGGCGAGCACCTCGCCATCCTCGGCATGGATCATGATGGGGAAAGGCGCCTCGGCCGTGGCGCGGCGGAAGCGCTCCTCGCTGGCGCGCAGGGCCGTCTCGGTGCGTTTCTGATCCTCGAGCAGGCTGAGTAGCGCCTGCTGGGCCTGCTCGGATCGCTCCAGCAGCGAGCGGACTTGGTTTTCGTTGCGGCGGAGCGCTTCGTTGCTGGCCTGCAGTTCGGTGGTGCGTTCCGCGATGGTCTGCTCCTGCTTTTCGTGAAACAGGGCGTTGCGCAGCACCAGCGCCACGATGGTGGCCAGGGTGTCGAGCAGGTTGACCACCGAAGCGAGGTGCTTCTCCTCGGGCATGCCGAGCACCAGCATCGATCCCACACGGGCCTCGCCTACGGTGAGAGGCACGGAGAGGGAGAGGTCAAAGCCCTCCTCGCGCAAGAGGGCGACCAACGGCAGGTCGGTTGTCGCGCTCCAGATCTGGGTGGTAGGGGTTTGGTGGATCGCCTCGTAGAGACGGTGGGCGGGCGCCGACTCGGCCCAGGCGCTTCGGCGTACCGGATTCACACTGACTACCCGGTGGCCGTCACCGGTGGCCGGGCCCAGGCGCTGGATGAACAGCACACAGCGAGCGCCGGTGAGCTCGCGGATTTCCTCGGTGAGGTAGTCGCCGAGGCGACCGGGATTGTCGGCGCGGCTGAGCACATTGCCCAGCATGTCCATGGTCATGGCGGCGACCGTGGGATCGGGGCTGGGGTTGTTCACGGGCGAAGCTCCTCCGAGGCGAGCCGGGCCAGCGCCTCGTTGATGGCGGCGCGCAGATGGTCGAGGGCTACGGGGCGCACTTCCCACGGCAGGCCGCAGTAGGCGGCGCATTCGCGTAGGTAGGCTTCTGGTACCGGCACCACCCCGGTATCGAGGTAGACGAGCTTGCGGTGCATGTCCTGCATCAGACTGGAGGCGTTGTCGGGGTTCAGCCCGAGCTGGACGCTGAAGACCTCGCGCCAGCGGTGAACCCATTCGTGGATGAGGAAGAACACGCCTTCGTGGGAGAGCCTCCGGTATTCGTCGCGCCCCAGCAGCATCTGGCAGCAGTTGTTGCCGCGGGTGCGCACCACGCCGGGCAGGGATTCCAGCGCGGCGAGCTGCCGGCAGCAGTCGCCATAGACCAATAACACCCGGCGGCCCTCCTGTCTCACCTGCGCCACGACCTGGTCGAGCCGCTCCGCCAGCAAGCCGGGCTGCATGTGCAGCATGGAGGTCTGATAGCGGATCTCGAGGTCCGGCCAGTTCGCCCGGCGCAGCGCCTCCACCTCGGCGCGGAAGATCGAGCAGCAGACCATCACCGTGGAGGGGGCGGTTGGGGAGTTCATGCGGAGTTGCCCACCACGAAGCGCTCGGCGGCCAGGCTGATGGCGTGGATGTTTTCCGGGGGCGTGTGCCAGGGCACATCCGGGCCGCAGGTACACAAGGCGAAGCGTGTATCCTCGCGGCGGTTCTCCAGTATCGCCCGGCACTGCGCCTCCACCTCCAGCGCTGTCATTCCCGGCAGTCGCGGCCCCATCGGCCCGCTGAAGAGTACCGGGCCCGGACCGGCGATCTGGCGCGAGCGGGGGAGGTCGTCGTTTTCGTCCATGACATACCCGGCCGCGGCCGGCAGCCCGACCAGCAGGTCGAGGTGGGCCAGCATCGGTGCGCCACCGTGGTGGACGAGCACCGGGCCGTGCAACTGCGCCAGTGCCTCTCTCATCACCGGGAGCGCGAAACTGCTGGCGATCTCGCGGGTGACGATCGCCGGGGAGGCGAAGGCGCAGGGCATGGTGAGGCAGGTGGCCCCGGCTGCGAAGAAGCCGTTGGCCAGCTGTACGAAGAAAGGCACCATCCGCTCCATCACGCGCTTGGCTCCAGCGCGGTCGAAGAGCACCAGCTCCATCCAAGTATCCAACCCCAAGATCATGGCCGGCAGGTCTATCGGCGACATGATGCAGGCGACGATCGCCAGCTCGCCGCGGTGCGCCTCGGCCATGCGGCGGATCGCCTCGCGCAGAAAGAGCAGCCGGGGGTGAGCATCCGGATCGGGCAGGGCGAGGTGGTCCCACTCGGCGAGGGAGCGTACGGCCGGCCGGCGCAGGTTGGGGGCGTGTTGCGGCATCCAGTGCAGTTCGCTGCCGAAGGCAGCGCCGACGCCGGGAAAGTCGAACGGCCCAAAGAGCGCATCCGGCTGGAAGATCTCCCTCACCGCCTCTTGGCCGCGGGCATAGGCCACCGGGTCGCTGTAGTAGGTGTCGAGTGGGCACTCGGTAAGCCGTGCGCCGTAGAGGCTGAGTACCGGGGCGATCGCGCGCCGGTCGACCGGTGTGCCGGCCAGAGTGGCGAGGATGCGTTGCAGGCCGTTCATGGTTTCGCCTCCGGCGGTACCGCTTTTTGCCAGAGCGTGGCGAACAGGGCGGGGGCGTCGAGAGCGCTGCCTGCGGTGCCGTCGCCGCCCACCTCTCGGTCGAGCCCGGGGCAGACGCGGAAGACCGCCCCGCCCACGGCGAGCTGGAGCCGGCCCGTGAGGCCGCGGCGGTCGATCTCCTCTCGCAGGCGGCGGATGTTGCGGGCCGTGGTCAACATCATCGCGGATACGCCGATTACACGGGCGCCCACCTCGAGCGCCTTGTCCACGAAGGTTGCCGGCAGCACGTCGTTGCCGAGGTCGTGGACGATCCAGCCGTCGGCGCGCAAAAAGGTGCCTACCATCTTGCGGCCCAGGGCGTGAAAATCGTCCTCGATGTTGCCGATGACCACCGGGCCTTTTGTCGCCTCGATGCTGGGCGTGGGTTGAGCCTGGGCGGCGATGCGGGCCAGCGCATCCTCGGCCACCCGGGCGGCAACATAGGCTTGGGCGAGCGTAGCTGCGGCCCCGCCCTGCCACTCATCGCCGATGTGGGAGAGCATGGGGTCGAGCAGGTCGACGAGTAGGCGCTGGGTGCCATGCTCGGCCACCCAGCCGTCGATGAGGGCGTTGGCGCCGGGGCGGTCGGCGCGGAGGATCGCCTCGATCAGGGACTGTTGGATATCCATGTTGAGTCCTCATGTTCTGTGCTTGGGCCGGGCCGGGCTTGCCGGCCTGGCTTCCGTAGCGGATCGGAAGGCCGGAGCGGGCGAGCAGTTCGTTGACCTCGCGTTTGAGCTCCTGAATCCGGGTTTCGCGGCCAAGAGTGACATCGTGCCAGCGCTGCAACTCCGCGATCTTCTGCCGCAGTTGCTCCTCGGCTCGTTCCCGCTCCGCCTTTGTATGTAGAGCACGGACGCCAAGGGACAGATCGCCGGCCAAGTCGGTGAGCAGCGCTATCTCCTCGGTATCGAAGGCGGCATGAGATTCTGAATATACAGTCAGTGCCCCCCAGCAGGTGCGGTCGCTGTCGATCAATGGCAGGGCGATGGAAGTAGCATAGCTGCGCCGCAGGGCATCCGCTCGCCAAGGGGCCATAGCGGTGGAGGTCTGGATATCCTGGGCGATGACTGGAGTGCCGGTGCGAATGGCTGTCCCGGTGGGGCCGTGGCCTCGCTCGGTGTCGGCCCAGGTGATGGCCGCATTGTCGAGAAAACCATCCTCGAAGCCGGCGTGGGCCACGGGGCGCACCGACTTGGCCTCGTCGTGCTTGGCCAAGCCTACCCATGCCATGCGGTAGCCGCCCTGCTCGATGAGGAGAGTGCAGATTTGCTGGAGCAATTCGGCCTCAGAGGTGGAGCGGGAGATGATCCGGCCGCACTCGGACATGGCTTTGAGCGCCCGGTTGTTGCGGCGCAGCGTTTCCTCGGCCCGCTTGCGCTCGGTGATGTTGCGGAAATACCCGATGAGGCCGTCGATCTTCCCGCCGGGACCGCGACGGGGAATGTACGAGCCGCTGAAATACTCTATGGCCCCCGATTTCGAAACCAACGGAACCTCGATCTTGACCGTCTGGCCGGTCTCCAGGACCTGGCGTTTGAGGGCGGTGAGCCGGTTGGCATCGGCCGTAGGGAAGAGTTCGTGGTCGGTCTTGCCGAGCATGTCCTGCTCGGTGAGGCCGAGTTGGGGATTGAGCACGAAGGTGTAGCGCAGGTCGCGATCCTGCACCAGCAGGTGGTCGGGGCTGCTGCAGGTGATGACCTTGAAGCGCTCCTCGCTCAGGCGGAGCGCTTCCTGAGTGGCGGCCAGGAGGTGCTGCTGCTCCACCTCGCGCAAGGTCCGGCCCACTACAGCGGGGAGGCGGTCGAAGAGGCGGCTGTCCTTCACCAGGTAGTCGAGTGCCCCGAGCTTCATCATCTCCACGGCCACGCGTTCGTCGCCGTGGCCGGTGGCGACGATGAAGGGCGGCAGCCGGCCGGCCTGCCTGAGCTGCTCCACCAGCGCCGGGGCCACAAGGTCCGGCAGGGAGTAGTCGAGCAGCATCAGGTCCGTGGACTGTGTCTCCAGCCAAGCGATGCAGGCCTGGCCCGAGTCGACTACGTCGCAGGTGCGGCCGTCGAGGCGCAGCTTGTCGCCGAAGAGCAAGGCCAGACCGGGGTCGTCCTCGACGATCAGGATATGGGAGGCGGGGGGCATGGGGGCGCGGGGCGCGGAGCTAAGGGAGAACGGAGAAGGCGGAAGGCTGAAGGCTGAAAACTGAAGGCGGAAGCCTGAAGGCTGAATACTGAGGGCGGAGGGGGAAGTCGAAGCTCGGGGGTCTGAGTTCTGCATTCGCCATTCTTCGTTCTGCCTTAGCGAAGCGCGGCGTGATCGGGGAATGGGGGGCTGCCCGAGGTAGGAGCATGCTTGCACGCGATTTCCGCGCTGAATCGCGTGCAAGCACGCTCCTACCTCGGATTAGGGGCCGGCGGCTTCATTGCCCAGCGCTGAGCTTGGGAACGTGTACGATCATCAAAAATAGGCCGATCTGGCGCAGCACCTCGGCGAGTCTGCCAAACTCGACCGGCTTGGTGACGTAGCAATTGCAGCCCAGATGGTAGCAATCTTGGATTTCCTGCGGGCTGTCGGAGGTGGTGAGCATGATCACCGGGATGTCCTTGAGCCGTTCGTCGGCTTTCATATGGCGCAGCACCTCCACTCCATCGACGCGAGGCATGCGAATATCGAGCAGCAGGAGGTAGCGGTGGCCGCTCTGCACTTTGAGTGGCATCTCACCGGCGAGGAAATCGAGCACCTCCTGGCCGTCGCGGAAGCGGTGGGTGGGGTTGAGCACGCCCACTTCCTGGAGGCGGTCGCGGATGAGCTCGGCGTGGCCGTCGTCGTCCTCGGCGATGAGGATGGTGACGTGGTCGGTCTTTGGGATCTCGTGCATGGTGGCGGAGGGTTGCGGCGGCCTAAGGAAGAGTGAAGAAGGCGGAATACTGAAGGCTGAAGGTTGAATACGGGGGATGGAGGGGGGGGAAGTGGAAAGCCGAAGACCGGGGATCGGGGGAGTTCTTCGTTAATCATTCTTCGTTCTGCCTTAGCGAAGCGCGGCGGCGGCGGCCGTAGGACGGAGGGGTGAAGTTGAAGTCGAAGCCCGGATTTCTGAGTTCTGCATTCATCATTCTTCGTTCTGCCTTAGCGAAGCGCTGCGCGCGTACGGTGCCGTGGATGCAGGACGATGTCCAGTATTCAACCCGCCGGAAGCGAAACATAGAAACGGCTACCCTGGCCGGGGACCGATTCCACCCACACGCGGCCACGATGGCGGTCGAGGATGCGGCGCACGAGGTTCAGGCCCAGCCCTTCGCCGGCGATGGACGACTCGGGATGCAGCCGGTGGAACATCTCCCAAATGCGGCTCTGGTGCTGAGGCGCGATGCCCATGCCGTTGTCGGCCACTTCATAGATGGCCAGGCCCTGCTCGAGCCGGCCGGAAATGGTTATCTGTAATAGCCGTTCGGGGGCGCGGTACTTGAGCGCGTTGTCGAGCAGGTTGGCGAATACCTGGTTGATCAGGGCGGCATCGCCCAAGCAGGGCGGTAGTGGAGCGACCTGCACCCGCGCATCGACCGTCTGGATCTGGTAGCCCTGGGCGGTGAGCACTTCGCCCACCAGCCGATCCATGTCGAGCCGCTCGACCGTCAGGGTGGCATGCCCGAGCCGGGCTACGCGCAGCAGGCCGTTGATCAGTGCCTCCATTTTTGCGATGCTGCTGCGGATATACTTCAGCGCGCCGGGAATGCGCTCGCCCAGCAGGCGCGCCACCGGCTCGTGCCAGGCGGCGGGGATGGCGGGGGCGCGGAGCAGTTCGGTGAGTTCGCAGCAGCTCTTTTCCAAGCGTTGACCGAAACCTTGCAGGTTGACCAGCGGAGCCCGCAGGTCGTGCGAAGCCACGTAGATGAGGCTCTCCAGTTCGGCGTTGGCCCGGGCGAGGTCGGCCAGCAGAGACTCGCGCTCCTGCTCGGCGGTTTTCCGCTCGGTGATGTCCTCGAATATGGTCGCGAACCGACCCGGCCCCGGAGAGAAGACGGAGATGCGGAAATGCCGCCCCAGCGGGGCGAAGAACGCGTCGAAGGATTTCTCGATCCCGGTGGTGGCCACCTCTGCATAGAGGTCGAGGTAGGGCGGCGGGTTCACTCCGTAGAGTGCGCTGGCCAGGGTCCCTCGGGCGGTGTTGAGCGAAATCCCCGTGTGGCGCTCAAAGGCCGGATTGAGCTCGATGATACGGTAGTCCATCGCTGCGCCATTGGGATCGCGTAGCAGATCGTGGAGCACGGCCCCCTCGCTCATCGAGGTGAACAAGGAGCGAAACCGCGCCTCGCGCTCCTCCAGCTTCGCTGTGGTGGCGGCCCGCTCGGCCTGCTCTTGGGCGGCGAAGAGGCCTTCCCGCCGGCGCCAGAGCAATGCCAGCCCGAGCAGCACCGCCAGCATCAGCGAGCCCACTACTATGGCAGTGTTCCAAGCTTGTTGTCGCAACGGCGCCAGGATCTCGGCCTCGTCCTGCTTGGCCACGAGGTACCACGGCGAGTCGGGGATCGGTCGCAGCGCCGAGAGGACCGGCACGCCCCGGTAGTCCGGCCCGGTTACCACGCCGGTCTCGCCGAGCACGGCCCGGGCTGCGGGAAGGTACCGCTCGGCAATGGGGAATCTCAGCTTTAACGCCGTGCCTTTGCGGTGACGCAGTTCGTTGAGAAAGACCACTGCGTCGCCGTCGCGCCGCACTAGCAGGGTTTCCGCCGAGAGGCTCGGAGTGGGCCAGGTCTCGATCATCGGGAAGAGGAAGGTGCGCGGATCGATTTCGAGCACCAGCACCCCTGCGGGGCGGCCGTCCCCGCCCGCTCGCCCGACCAACGGCACATAGATATCCAGTGCGACGGTATCCGGCGTTTCCTCGCGCAGGTGGAGGTCGTCAACCAGTACCGATGCTTCCCTGGCGGCCCGGGCGGCGAATTCCTGAGAGCGCGCCTCCAGCCCCTGGCCGTCATGCGGGGCGGCGAGCAGCCCGTGGCCGGTCGTGTCCACCAAGCGGATCCGGGCACAACCCTGGTAGCGCTGCCAGGCGATGAGCCAGGCGGTGAGGCGCTCCCGGGCGGTGGCGTCGGTCGGGTCGGCGAAGTACCGGCGCACGTCGCCTTCGAGCAGGGAGCCCTGGATGATCCAGTTGGCATCGCCGAGAATCTCCTCCCGCCACTGGCGGATCTGGGCGACTTTAAGATCGGCCACGGCGTTGAGCGTCTCGTGCGCCTTGCCCTCGATCTCCCGGCATTGCTCGGTGTAATACCGGACTCCCAACACGGCGATGGCCGCGCCGGTGCAGATCAGGAGCGCGGCCAGCAGTTTGCCGGGCAGATCTCGGGGGCGGGTGATGGGATGCATGCGGAAACGGAGCTCGGGCGTTACAGGTCGCGGTTGCTTGCAGTGTCTAGCGGCGGCAGGCGGATAATGAAACGCGTCCCCACGCCGGGGGTGGACTCGACGTGGATCTGACCTCGGTGCCGCTCGACGATGCGCCGCACCAGGCTGAGCCCGAGCCCTTCGCCCGGCACGGGGCCGGTTGGATCCACCCGGTGGAACAGTTCCCAGATCCGCTCCAGGTGCGCTTGCGGGATACCGACGCCGTTGTCGGCCACCTCGTACACGGTATCCGCTCGCTCGATCCTCCCGGTGATGTGCACCTGCAGCGGGCGTTCTGGGGAGCGGTATTTCACGGCGTTGTCGAGCAGGTTGGTGAACAGTTGGTTGAACAGTGTGGGGTCGCCGGTGTAGGGCGGCAGCGGGCCTACATCGACAGCCGCGCCGGCCGTCTCGATCTGATGGGCCAAGCCGCTGCGCACCTCGGCGAGCAGGCGGTTGAGGTCGAGCCGTTCCGGTTGCATCGTCGCCCGACCGAGGCGAGAGAGGCGGAGCAGGCCGTCGATGAGGTGGCTCATCTTTTCCGCGCTGGTCTGGATGAAGCCTAGAGCCTGGGGTATCCGCACGGTGCCCAGCTCGGCCACTTGGTGCCGCAATGCGTTGTCCCATTCCGGGGTGGTCGCCGCGCGGGCGAGGTCGTTGCCGGCTTGGCGGAGGCGCTCGCTGAAGCCCTGAATGTTGAGCAGAGGTGAGCGTAGGTCATGGGAGGTGACATACACCAGGCTTTCAAGCTCCTGGTTCTTGCGCTCGATCAACTCCGCAAGCGCAGCGCGTTGGGCCTCGGAGCGGTGCCTTTCGGTGATTTCGCGGGCGATTCCGAATAGGCCAACGACGGCGCCGGTTTCGTTGCGCAGCGGTCCCTTGGTTGAAAGGAAGACCATGGCCTGGCCCGTGGCGCTTGTGACTCGTTCCTCGTAGGTGCAGGGCGCGCCTGCGGTGAGGCAGCGCTGGTCTCCCAGCATCACGGCGGCTGCTTCCTTGGGCGGAAAGAGGAAGCGGTCGTCCTTGCCCAGCACCTCCGCTGGCGTTTTGCCCACGTACCGGGCCGCCGCAGAATTGAAGAGCAGATACCGGCCCTGCCGATCCTTCACATAGATGGCATCGGAGGTGCCCTCCACCACCGCGTGCAGCAAGGCTTGGGCCTCCCGCTGCTGGGTAACTGAGGCGGCCATCAATAGTGCGGTGACTCCAAGTACACCGAGAAAGAGCTGCACCGACAGCAGCCGGTGGGCGGTGTCGAGTCCGCCCAGATGAAACGAGCCCAGCCCGGCGGCCGTGCAGCCGATGGCAAGCAGTGAAAACGCCCCCAGAAGTGTGACCAGGCTTTGATGACCGGTGCGAAAGGCCGCCCATATTGCGAAGACCGACAGCAGGTAGGGATGGGGTTCCGGGTATTCGCCGGTTCCTTTCCGGCCAAAGGCAAACCAGGCCACCGCGCAACCCAGCGTGAGCAGGGCCGCGGTTTCGAAGAGCCGTAGGCGATTCTCGTTCGCCAGGGCCCGCCAGGAAGTCGCCCAGATTACGAGCAGCGGGGTGATCAGCAGCAGCCCAAGCCCGTCGGATACCCACCAGGTGGCGTAGAACGCCCAGAATTGAGCGCCGATGACAAAGCTGGCCGCTCCGGCACCGATGAGGGCGGTGGCCGCATTGATCAGGACAGTAGCGAACGTCAGGGCGAGCACCTCGCGCACCTGGGTAAAGCGGACTCGGTGGCCGCACCAACGGGTGATCAACCAGGCGGAGGCGGAGGTTTCCGCGATGTTGGCAACCATGAACCCCACGCTGGCAAGCAGCGGCCGCTGCGTAGTCAGGTTGGCCGCGAGGCCGACCGCGAAGAGGCAAGCGAGCAGCGCCGGCCAGAGGCGCTTCGGGCTGAGCAGAAGGGAGGCGAGGGCGATGCCGGCGGCGGGCCAGATGGCTGCGACCAGTCCGAATGAATCCGGGAACTGGAAGGCCAATGCCTGGGCTGCGAAATAGGCGAGCGAACTCAGGCCTAGCCAGACCCATGGGGGAAGGGGAGGGCGGAGCGGCGCAGGGGGCGTATCGCCAGCGACTGTCCCGCGGGCTGGTTCGAGGGGCTGCATAGCTGGAGGGGGAGCGGGCGGGACGCGAAACAAGGATCGACGGGGATCGGAAGGGGAACGTAACAAGGATCAGTGACAAGATTTGCGATCTTCGATTGCCGATTTCCGCTTGGGCGAAAGGTGGCGCTTTGCCGTCGCAACGAGCATGCGCACGGTGGATCTGGTGGGCGAGCCCGGCGTCGCCGGAGCTTGAAGCGCCTGGGCCCAGGCCTCTCCGTGGTGGGTGTTTGGGGAGCGGCGGGATTGAAACCGAGTGTGCGGCCGTGCGCGGGAGCATCGGAGGCCAGGCGATTGCGGACCCAGTGAAGGCGTAGCTGGATCACGGGAATGGGGACTGGCGTTTGATCGGACATGGGGCTGGGTCGCTCATGCGCGGGGCGGATCTGCAGACGCAGTGCAAGCTGGCAGGAAGATCCGATGACGTCGAGCTGGAGCTCGGTTTGGGGCGACGTCGGGGTAACTGGAAGTGAAGCCCGGTTTCTGGGGGGATGGAAGTGAAGTCTGCGCACAGGGAAACCTCGGCCAGCGGCGCGCGTTGGTGTGCGCAGCGCCGCCTGCCCACCCCCACTCCTGTCCCGGTGCCGCTTTTACGTTCTTCTGCCGACCGTATAAACTGACGACCGTCAGTTTATACGGTCGGGCTGGGCGAGGCGTGGTTTGATTTGCTCTGGACGGCTTTTGCACGGTGGGCGGGTTTTGCACCTGCCATCGTAGCTGTGAGCATTTCCTGAGGCGTCGATGGTGGGGCGACAAGTGTCGGATCACCGGTGACGCTCACGGAAGCAGGCTCGCGGCCGATCTGATCTCCGATCCGCTTGGGTCTGTGGGGGGACTGGAAGTGAAGTTTCGGCTGAGGGAAACCCTCCGCCAGCCGCGCACCGCTGTGCTCCAAATGCCACTGGGATCGCGATTCTTAGAGAAACCATACTTAACTTCCGGTTACACCAGCGGCGCGCCGCTCGCGTTGAGATGGTCCGGAGGTTCTCCCTTGAGGAAGAGCCGTCGGCAGGTCCGGGCAACAACCAAACTGTATGAACACCAACGCGCCGATCCTGCAGGTGCCCCGGCACGGCCGGGCCCTAGCGGCTATGCCGGTAGCGGGCTGTCCTTGCGGAATACTGTGCCCTGGGCGAGGGCTACGAGTTCGCCGGCGGCGTCGCGTACCTCCATGGTGTAGGTGCCCAGCTTGGAGGAGCAGGCCACCTCCTGGGCCTCGGCGGTGAGCAGAGGGCCGCGGGCGGCCTTCAGGTAGGAAATGGAGACGTTGATACCAAGGGCCAGGCGCCCGTGGCTGTTGGAGGCTACGGCGAAGACGAGGTCTGCTAGGGTGAAGAGGGCGCCGCCGTGGACGACGTTGGCGGCGTTGAGGTGGTGGTCGCCCACGGCCAGTTGTGCCTTGGCCCAGCCCGGGCCGGCGTCGAGCAGTTCGATGCCGTTGTGGCGGGCGAAGCGGTCGTTCTGGAAGAATGCACGAAGGGATGGAGACATGGGGAGCGGGGGACGAAGAGGCCGGATCGCCGGGGAGTGGGGCGAGGGGATCGTGGATGGTGACGAATGAAGTAGCGGAGGAGAGAAGCGGGGCGATAGGGGCCGCTGGGCCCAGCACAATGTATCCGAGGCGCAGCGGCAAGGCGCGGTGTGTTTGGATCGCGATCAGCGCCGCCAGCCCCAATCCGTTGCTGGCAGGACCGCTCTTACACGAGTGGATGAGGGGCAGCAAAAGAAGCCGAAAGGGGGGAATACGGATTGAAGAAGATTCCCCGTAGCCGAATGACGAGGCCGGTCAGGCGGCGATCCTGCCGGCGATGTTGAATTGCAGATGCTGCTGATTGGCTCTGTTGATGCGTACTGGGACGAGGAGTTTGGAGGCGGTGCCGCGCCCGGGCCATGCGGGGATTGCGGATAGCGCCCACTCTTTAACAGCAGGGAGGCGTTGAGCAGTATCCGACCTCAAGTGGCCAACGCTCCTCTCGCCGATGAGTTGGGCGAAGAAGGGGCGGCCGGCTTGGAGCAGTATCCGATAGCATGTGCCAAACGCTCCGCACGAAAGAGCCCAACCGTTTGCCTTCACGGCCGTGAGGGCAAACGGTTGGGCAAACCCCGTCGCGCCATGCTTAAAAACCTCCGTTTCGAAACGCGGTTTTTCCTCGAATGCCTCGCTGAGGCATCCGCAGATGCCGCCGATGTCCTGCTGCACCCGACACTCGGCCGACTCACCTCCTTGGGTGGTTGTCGGGACGACTGTTTCGAGAAGAAGCTCCGCCTGCTGGCCGCTCGTGGGATAATCACGCTGCCCCAGCCCACCGATCCGCGGATTGTTCGGCTCACTCAGCTCGGACGTGAATGCGCTGTTTCCGGAATTGATCCCGAGGCCCGCTGGGCCCGCGAGTGGGACGGCTCCTGGCGCTTTGTGCTCTTCGACGTCGCTGAGGTGGACCGGAAGATACGGGATCGCCTTCGTCGCGAACTCGGCCGGGCTCGTATGGGATATCTCCAGGGGAGTGTATGGGTTTCGCCTGAACCGCTTGCGGAGTTGCGCAAGACTGTGGAGTCGGTGGCTGCGAATCCCGAGGCGCTGTTGTTCATCGAGGGACGGCCCTGCGGCGGCGAGAGTGATGCTGCGATCGTCGAGGGAGGGTGGAACTTCGCCCGCATCAACGAAGCCTACCGGGCGAATTTGGCTGCGCACGAAACGGTGCCTCGCGTATCCGACTCACCGTCGTGCTGGAGGCAATGGCTGGCGCATGAGCGAGAGACATGGCAGGCTGCAATCGCTCTCGATCCGCTGCTTCCTCACAGCCTTCTGCCTGGCGGCTATCTTGGACGGAAGGCTTTTGGCGCGCGGCGGAAGGCAATCCGGTCCTTCACCGCCCACTATTTCAGTGCGAAGAGGTAGCTCGTACCGGGTGTATTGCGGGCAAGTGTAATCGTGTTTTCGGTGCACCTCATTCGATGGGCCAAATCGTTTGCCCTCACGACCGTGAGGCCAAACGGTTTGAGTCGGAGCGGTGACTCGGGCGATCAAGGACGCAGGCGTGGGGCTTCAGAGCATCGGAGGAAGCGGCTCTGTTCGATCTCCGCCAACTACACCGACCGGGGATCGGCCGGAGGGGAACGGCCCGCCCGCAATGCGGCGGTGGGCTGGGTATCCTCGGGTTAGGCGGCCGGAGCTGGAGCGGCGACGGGCCGTGGGCTCCGACCGTTTGCCTTCACGGTCGTGAGGGCAAACGGTTTGAGGCGAAGCGGTGAACCGGGAGATCAAGCACGCCGGTGGGGAGCATGAGAGCATCCGGGGAGGCGGCTCTGTTCGATCTCCGCCAACTACACCGACCAGGCGCGACCGGAGGGGAAACGCTCGCCCGCAATGCGGCGGTGGGCTCGGTATCCTCGGATTTGTCGGCTGAAGCTGGAGGGGCGGCGGGCCGCGGGCTCCGACCGTTTGCCTTCACGGTCGTGAGGGCAAACGGTTTGAGGCGAAGCCGTGAACCGGGACATCAAGGGCGCAGACGTAGAGCTTCAGCGCATCGGAGGATTCGGCCCTGTCCAAGCTTTGCCAACTACACCGACCAGGCGCGACCGGCGGTGAAACGCCCGCCCTCAATGCGGCGGGGGCTGATTGTCCTCGGATTTGTCGGCTGAAGCCGGCGGGGCGACGGGCCGAGGGCGCCGACCGTTTGCCTTCACGGTCGTGAGGGCAAACGGTTTGAGGTGGAGCGGTGAATCGGGAGATCAACGACGCAGGCGTAGAGCTTCAGAGCATCGGAGGAAGCGGCCCTGTCCAAGCTATGCCAACTACACCGACCAGGCGCGACCGGCGGTGAAACGCCCGCCCGCAATGCGGCGGTGGGCTGATTGTCCTCGGATTTGTCGGCTGAAGCCGGCGGGGCGACGGGCCGAGGGCGCCGACCGTTTGCCTTCACG
>CAJCBL010000011.1 GCA_903960515.1 uncultured Verrucomicrobiota bacterium | reverse complement strand
TAGTTTCCCGGCCTAGGCCGTAACCATTCTGTTGTAGGAGCGTGCTTGCACGCGATTGAGAACGCAGATCGCGTGCAAGCACGCTCCTACGGCGAACACCGGAATGGTCACGGCTAAGTGCTCCACGAATCCAGGCGCCGGCCACCCGCGAGGGGGCCGGCGCCTTGCTTTGTGCGGGCTTCATGACCTGAAGGCTTGCACCCGAAAGGGATTGGAGCGGCAATGAGTCCCTCAACGCTACCGGACCCAAACGACTAGTAATTCATGATACACTTGGGAAGACTCGCTATTCTTGCAGTCGCGCTAACCGTGCAACAACTGCTGGCGGCGGCTACGCCGATCGACGCCTCCACGCTCCGCGGATTTATCAGGATCCGCACCGTGGACGTATCGATGGTGGAGACTCCGATGATACCCGCCCGGGATCCGGCGGAAACGAATACAGCGCTCGGTCGCACCTCCGATTGGCTGGACCAGGCGCAACTCGAAGTGATTCCCCGGATGAATTCCAAATCCGAGAGCGTTGGATTCGGCGCCCGGCGCGGCGACTACTTCGATTTGTGGAGTGCTTTCCCTAACGGTATCGCCATTCAGGGGCGGCATGCGCTTCGCCTGAGCTTTGAGGTGACCGGAGCCACCGGCGGCGCGGTGTATCTTCTACTCGGTGCAAATGATTCATGTGCCATCATTGTAGACGGCACGGCGGTTTGGGGAATTGTAGGCCAGCGCGAACACATCGAGACCGAAAATGTGGTGCGTATCCCTGTGACCAATGGGGCGGCGAAAGTCGAGGTGCTTTGCTGGAAATTGAAGGCTTGGGATGCGATCCCCGAAGATCACCACGAACTCGAATGGTCCATAAATCTCGGACTATGCGCTTCCGAAGATGAAGCATGGCGAAGCTTCACGAGCAAGGGGTCGCACTTTCTGGACTCGCCGATAGCCCGGGCTGTAGGCGATTTAAATACCAGCTTGTGGCTTGAGCACCATGCGAGCGTGGAATTCTACGATCTCGAAGGTAAGCACGTTGGATCGGGTTCAGTGTTGCCAACGGGGCGTATAACATTGCCCCAACCGATCGAAGCCTTCGACCACGGTTTCGTGGGAATAGCGGTGATGGGTGGAGATTTCGCGGAAGCTATAATTCTCACAGGAGACAAGGCCGTCGACGAGCTTATGGAACCCTGTTTGGCAGGGGGAAAGAGAGAGATCCCCACTTGGGGAGCGTGGAATTACCGGTGCCGACATCTGTTCAAGCCGGAATTTCAAAAGCTGCGCGACCGGTGGTGGGCACGCAAGGCGGCTCTCTCATTGGCACTGGCCGGCCTGCGAACAAAGTGGGACAGAGAACTCGTCCATTTTCAGGGTTGGAGTTCCGCCAGCGTGGAGTTTGGAGACTATATTTCGCAGGTCGATGGGACTGAGCAATACTATCGCGCATTTGTAGGAACAGAAAAGGGCGAGGGCTCGCGCCCATTGGTAGTCGTACTGCCGGGTGTACCCATGCCTGTGCGTCCGTTTCTGGACAGCGCCACAGCAGCAGATTTGCAAGGAGCTGAAATGCTGTTGGGGTTGGCGAAGGAGTACGGATGCGATTTGCTCTGGCCGGGTTTGGTCGACATCGACTACGGCGGGAATTTCGCTCGGGTATGGATTAGAGAAGCACTCGACGCATTCACTCGGCAGCATCCAACCAATGGACACCGCCCCATATATGTGGTGGGAACGTGTGCTGCAGGCGCCACTGCGATCGGATATGCGGAGGCCATCGGTGAAATCGACGGCCTGGTGTTGTGGTCACCGGTGGTTGAGCGGCCCTTGTACCGCTGGCCATTTAAAGGCACCGGCCAATGGCCGCTGCTGCCCCGGGCCGTGATGCAGCCGGAGTCTTCGGGAAACAATATTCAAGCACTACTGGGGATTCCAGTCTATGTATTGGTCGACCATGATGATCCCGGACATGGAGATCGCCCGGGCACGGCCGCCCTGTGCCGCAAACTCACCTTGCTCGGTGGTACAGTGGATGAGGAGTGGGTGGACATACCGGACCACCGCACGATGTGGGGCATGCGGGCCCTTGCGAGCCAGCGGCGATGGATGCAGTGGATAATGAAACAGGCGCGCAATCCAGTGCGACTGGCTGACCAGCGCAACACCGGCTCACTGAATAGTGCCACGGTGAAAAACGCGTTGCTGCGCGGCTTCGTATTTACTCCGAGTTCGGCCCCCAGCGCTCAAGCATGGGTCCAACGGTGGACCGACATGCTTCGCCTCTACCGAGGCGCCGCGCCTGCTTCGCCAAGTACACAAATGAAGGCCACCCAAGTTGAAGTTCGGGAGCTTTCAGCAGCTCACTTCAAGGATGAGCTGGCAAAGGGCTGGGGTAGCGGCCGGCCGCAGTTGCCGGCATCCGCTCAAGTGGCTGCGGCCGCCGAAACATATACTGAGCTATTTGGCATTCGGCTCACTCTCGGCACCCCTGATCGCGTTGAGATCTGGTGCGAATCACGTGGAGATTCCACGCAGTTGCCAGCGGTTGATCTCTTTAGAGAAGGCTGTTGCCAGGCGGCTGTGTGGGGCCTGCGCGAAGGCCGATGGGAGCTGATCCAGGTGTGGCTATGAAACGCCGGACAGGATGGCGGCTCCGAGTGCAGGGGGGCTCGAGTTCGAGGCTCGACCTGCAGCCGCCCCCTGCACAAGGATTCTCGCATCCATGATCAGCGAAGGAGACTATTTCTATCGGGGAGCCGTCCGGATTTCTTGGGGGTTTTCGACCCCAAACTATCTGGGTGCCTTCCTCGCCGGATTCATGCCGCTGGTATGGGCCGTCACGACGTTTTGCAAACGCCCACTGCCCAGAGCTCAGCCCAAGGTGCCTGCCGCAGAGCCCAGCAATGTGAAAGGAGCGGCAACCCTAGAACCATTTTTGCCGTGGGCGCTTATCGGATTGCTGGCCGCAGAGCTCTTTCTATGGGGCGCACTGGGTGCCACCGCTTCGCGCGGAGCGGCGGTGGCCGCAATGAGTGGTGCTCTATTTTGGGAGTTATTCAGACATTATCAGGAAGGGCGAACCTGGCAGCGCTCACTCAGATGGATCTGCCTGCGCGCGGCTTTCTGCATCGTAGGTTTCGCAGTGTTTTCGTTCGGCGGGCGCCTCGCACCAGGATATCTCGCGCAGGACGCATCAATCGGCAACCGCTGGCTGTTATGGGCCGGAGGGGCCGCGCTCTGCCACAGTTCACCATGGAGCGGCTGGGGGAGCGGCGAGTCCGGCCACCTATTCACGCAATGGGTGCAGCCTCTGGACCGCCCCCAGGAATATAAGACGATGGTGAACTCCTATCTCCATCTTGCGGTGGAGCACGGCCTGCCGGCGTTGGGCGCCGTGTTGGCGGTGGTGGGCAGCCTGGTCGGCTGGCCATTGCTGGCAAGGCGTACAGCCCTCTCCTACAAATGGGCCGGCGTAGGCAGGGCCGCAGCCTGTATTTGGATCACCTGGGCGGTGGCCAATATTTTCAGCACGCTTTTCGACGACTGGCGCATGTGGTACGCTCCTGGGATCGCAGTGCTTCTCCTGGTTTCCTCGCTCCCTGGGGTATGGAAGGCAAGGCAGGGTGCGGGGCGATGGATTGGCGGGGTCGCTATCGTGGCGCTTGGTATGCCTACGGCGATCTATTTGACCGGAGCACTCTATCAACGGCGATCATCCATACAGATCGGCCGCTCGCCCGCCGGCATGGTACTGCTTTCCCGTGGGGCGGGCAACGGCGCTGCACCCTGGGGAATTTTGCCCGATACGAGCGTGCTTGGAGGTAAATACGGGCACGAGATCCGCCGTTGGGGTCTCGCCACCAAAGATCAGGAATGGAGCGCGTGGATTTTTGACCCGCGGCGCGGCGACCTTCGCGACCGCAGCGGAGACAAGCCCGACCACTGGCTGGTCTTCGGTGCGAACGCCGCGCGGGTCGACTATTTACGGGACACCGATTTCGCTGTCATAGTCCATCCACGAGGTACTCCGCCTCTACACTGGGCAGGCAAGGGGCTGGTACTGCTCAATAGGATCGATGAGGACGGCTCTGCAGCCGCTTGGATCAACTGGGCTGAATCGCGAGGACTGCGCCATGACACCATTCCCGACATTGGAATCGATGCGCGCGCCGCCTGGCCGGGTGCCTATATAGAGCAACTGGAAGGGGCCGGCCAGTGAACTCCTTTCTTCGATTTTGGCAGCAAGCTCCCTTCGGTCTTTGGCTGGCAATCGGACTGGCAGACTGCTTTGCGCAGCCCGATGTGGACTTGATGAAATTCGCCCAGCCTCCGTCGATCGAAAGCCTGGTGACCATTGACGGTGTTCGTATCGACGGGAGTTTGGCTCTTGGCTATGACCTCGGCGGGCTGCTATTGGGCCCGGCGACAACTATACGATTTCACCTGGAACATCGGCTCGACACCGACTATGGGCGAGAGACTAGATCCTCGTGGGATATCCCGGAGTTGTACGGAGTGATCGCCCCGGCGGGGCGCCAGGCTCTGCGCTGGCGGCTATTTGGACTCGCGGCTATGATTATACCATCGATACCGCCCGGGCCGGCATATTACCCGGTAGGGATGGGCTATGCAATGCAGCGACGCGCCGCCGGAGACTTTATATTCCGCAACGCCCTTGGTTGGGAATGGGTGTACCGCGACTGGGCGCTTGCAGAGGGGCGGGGGCCCGGCGGGTTGCAGTTGGGCTTCCGGGTCCAGGGAGGTCGAGTTACGGCTATGACTGCCTCTCATTTGGGGATTGAGAAATGCCACATGGAGGCTCGCTACGATGATGCCGGGCGAGTGCGCCGCCTGCAAATCGGTGCACGAGTGCATGAGTTTCAATACGAAGCCGACTCATCTCGGTTGAGTGTTTGGACCTCTAGCAGCGAAGCCGGCACCTCGGTGGTTCGCTTCTCCTACGCAAATGAGCTGCTGTCCTGCGTGCAGGAGGGGGAGGTATTTACCAAGACACTCGCCTGGATAGAAGTTCCCCACGGGAAACATTCGGACTGCAAATGGCCGCACTCGGTAGGAGTCGGAAGGACTGACAAGTGTACGTTGGATTACGGTCACGGCACCCAGGGATATATATTATCATGCCAGCCGACTCTTTCTGTGCCGTCAAAGAGGATAACGCTAAACAACCGAAGGGGTGTCGCCACGATAGAGGAAAACAAGGTGGTACGCCGAATATCATTCGGGTCCATACGAGGAAAACCGGAAGCCGGGCGCTTGACGCAGGTGGCCGACGGTGAGGGCAAGCTTCTGGAGCGCTACGAATATAACGCCCAAGGTAAGGTGGCCCACGCATGGCCGGCCAAGGGCATGCGAATCGACTATACCTACGACCCGGCCGGAGCGTTGGTCGGTGCCGTGAAAGTTGAAGAGCCCGAAGCGCCATGAGTCTATGATGGGCCCCTCGCCTCGGGGAACATGTCGGCTCGGCGCAAGGTTGCGTGAACATCTTTGCTGTCAGTGCGAATAGTGAAGACGAAGGCGACGCCGGATTGACCCGCTGCACTGATCGCTGGGATCGCGGAACGAGGCCTCGCACTTATCCCTATTCCTACGAGCGCCTCGAAGGACGAAATTGGAAGCAGGACAAAATTGGGGACAGGTCAATTCGGGAGCCCGTAGCAGCGAGCTTGCACGCGATTCAGAGCGCAGATCGAGTGCAAGCTCGCCCCTACCCATAATCACCGAAGCATTCGTACCCGCAGGGGCTTGGACCACTATTGATTGCCTGGTTACGGCTCAAGTGTCGCTCAGGAAAGCCACTTGCAACGTGGCGCTCCGACCAGCCGTGTAGCGGGGGCGCTGCACGGAAGCCGAGACGGTACCGCCGCAATATCCGCCCCTTCGATCGAACTCTCTAGGAAACAGCGTCCCTGTTTCTTCCCGTCCGGGGCAGAACTCGTTTTGCTGTGGGGACTGAATCGTCACGGCTCAGTGATCGCTTGGGCTGCGGAAACACCCCATATTCCGGTCCCCGGATTCACTCCACCGAAACCGGTCCGATTACACCGGCGTGGCCTTTCTCCGACCGGTGCCGTGCTACGCTCCACTATGGGCAGTGCTCCTAACCGGGGCCTGTATCGCGGCCCACGCTGCGTCCCTGCCCACGACCTTCGACCTGCGCAACATCGACGGCCACAGCTACATCGGCCCGGTGCGCGATCAGGGCGACGGCGGCACCTGCTATGCGTTCGCAGCGCTGGCCGCCGCCGAGAGCACCTACAACCGGATCACCGGCCTCTCCGACGGTGCCGCGGCGGATTTCTCCGAGTCGTTCATCGCCTGGAGCCTGGATCCGCTCTACGAGGGCATCGAAAATATCTACGGCGCCGATTCGCACTACGATGAATTGCAGGGGCTGGTCGATCATGGCGTCTGCACCGAGGCGGCGTTCCCCTATACAGTAACCGATCCGGGCGCGAACAACCTGCACTGGGATGCTCCCCGGGTGAAGTTCTCCAGTTGGCACCGACTGCCCGCCTACGATGTGGAAACGATGAAGCGGGCGGTGGCGGCCCTCGGCGCGGTCGATGTCGGTGTCCTTGTCCAAGGCGATTTCGCGGACTACACGAGCGGCGTCTACAACGACTACTACCACGCGGCCACAGATGCGGTGGACTACGAATCAGCGGGAAACCACCGCATCGCGATCATCGGCTGGGACGATGCCCCTGCCGAGGGAGGCGATGGCGCCTGGATCGTCCGCAACTCCTGGAGCCCTTCATGGGGCGAGGCTGGCCAGATCCGCATGGATTACCATGCGGCGGGCATCTCCCTTATGTCCGGCTACCTCGTGTATGGGGCTTGGACCGGCGAGGATTTCGCCACCCGCCTGACCGGCGATCTGGTGGCGGGCGCCTCGGAAGCCGGAGGCATCGCCACCAGCTACGGCTTCTACTCGTGGGGCGGCAATCGAGCATCCCTCGTCAACGAAGCCAACGTCACCGCCTCGCTCACCCGTGCGACCGGCGATGTCCTCACGCACGGCCTTTTCCTCTGGGGCGGCGACCAGGCCACCCTCGACAACCGCCAGTCGGTGCTCTCGCGCGCCACAGCGGCAGACGGTCTGGCCATCGCGTATGGGCTGTGCTTACAGGGCCATACGCTGCGCAATTCGGGCGTTGTCCGGGTGCAGGCCGACAACACCGGCAGCACTCGCGCGACGGCCTACGGCGCACGTTTCCAATCCCTCGATTCAACCGGCACCTTCGCCAACAGCAACCTGATACAGGCCGAGGCGCACGGCGAAAGCGCCTGGGCCATCGGGGCGCAAATCGACATCGCCTCCACAGTGGAGAATTCCGGGGACATCGAGGCCTACGGGACGACGGGATCCGCAGGGTTGATCGCCTGCGGCGTCGGCGAGGTGCGCAACAGCGGGCTTATACGCGCGCGCAGCGACTCCGGGTTCAGCTTCGGGATATCGCAGGACGGCGGGCGACTGGTCAACCTGACTGGCGCGCGCATCGAGGCCCATTGCAATGAAGGCGGGGCCATCGGCTTGAGGGCGAACGACACGGATGTCCTCAACAACGGCACGATCTCCGGCGACCTGTCGCAACTGGAAGATTGCCGGCTGGCCGGCTCGGGATCCTTCGTCGGCGATCTCGAGCTTACAAACTGCCGCGCGTCACCGGGCGATGGAGGCATCGGCTCGCTGACCATAGCCGGCGACCTCAAGAGCAGCGGCAGTTTCTCGATGCAGGTCGAGATCGGTCGCGGCACCTTCGATCGGCTGCTGGTGAATGGTGCCGCCACGCTCGACGGCGTCGGCGGCGGCACCGCGGCGCTGGAGATCGTGCCGGTCGGATACGCAGCGGCGGGCAACTACACGATTATCGCGGCCACCAGCGCCAGCGGGGCCTTCACCGAGGTGAGCGCGCCAGCCCTGTTCGAGGGAACAGTTACCGCCGGCGCCGGCGGCTTCGTGCTCGCGCTCTCCCGACACAGCTATGCGCACTTCACCACCCGTCCGGAGTTGGCCCCTCTGGGGAAGGCGCTGGACCGGGTGGGCCCACATGCCACCGGCGAAACTGCCGCGATGCTGAACCTGATCGACAACTACGCCGAAGGCGCCTCCATCGGCGCGGCGGTGGCGCAGCTCCAACCCGCCATCAACGCCAACGCCAGCGCCGCGGCGTTGCAGGAGGTGCATCGCACCAGCGCCCACTTGGCCTCGTACGAGCGAGCGTACCCTGCCGGCGCGGCGAGCGGCAGCGGCACCGCCTGGTTCGGCGCCCTCGATGGCCGGGAACGGCACGGGGCAGCGGACGGTTTCCGTGCCATCGATGAGAACACCGATGGCGGCATGGCCGGCGTCGATTACCTGCTCGGCGGGCATTTCACGGTAGGCGCCGCCATCGCCGACGTGCGCGGCGGGCTGCGCGAGCGCACCAGCACCGACCATGCTCACCTCGATGCTCAACGCGGCTACCTCCACGCACGCTGGGACGAGCGGCCGGGCACGCCCGGCTGGTACGCCTCGGTCCGGCTCGGCGCGGGCTTCTCGCGCATCGACACCTGGCGGCGCGTTGACTTTCTGGCGACAGAAGTGGAGAGCTCGCACCATGCGTGGGATGGCTCGCTGGCTCTCGCTGCTGGCCGGAATTTCCAATACCGCCGCTGGACGCTGCGCCCTTTCGCCGACGCAGAATACGTCTGCCTCACCGAGCAGGCCTATAGCGAGCGCGGCGGCTCGGGCGCCGCGCTCGCCTTCGCGCAGCGGCGCGAGGGCTCGTTACTCGCCGGAGTGGGCGTGGCGGTATCCACGCGTTTCAACGTCGGTCGCATTGCGCTTTGGCCCGAGGTGCGAGTGCGCCAAGAGAGGGACTTCATGAGCGGGACCGACGGGCTCACGGCGGCGTTTGCCGGTGGCGACACCTTTGACTCTCCGGCTCGGCGGTTCTCGCGTGATCGCACCGAAGTGGGTGCCTCGCTCAGGGCAAAACTGTCCGAGAAGATCACTGTAGCCGCCAACTACTCCCGCACCGCCTTCGGCCATGGAGCCGACTTTTCGGACACCGTCGGATTCCAGGTGCAGGCGTCGTTCTGACCCGGTGCTGCGGGCCCCCGGCGGCCCGGCCCCCAAATTAGGGACAATTCTAGGGCCCGAGGAAACAGTCACCGCCGGGCCGGCGCCCAATTAGAGAGGGCTATTAGGGACAGGTCAGTTCTGGGGGCCCGGCACCCGCCTTTGCGCGACGGCGCGAGGGTTCGCTGCTCGCCAGCGTAGGCTTGGCGGCCGGCGCGCGTGTCGCTGTCGGTCGCATTGCGCTTTGGCCCGAGGTGCGAGTGCGCCAGGAGAGGGACTTCATGGGCGGGACCGACGGGCTCACGGCCGCGTTTGCCGGGGGCGATACCTTTGACTCTCCGGCCCGGCGATTCTCGCGCGATCGCACCGAAGTGGGCGCCTCGCTCAGGGCAAAACTGTCCAAGAAGATCACTATAGCCGCCAGCTACTCCCGCACCGCCTATGGCCATGGAACCGACTATTCGAACACCGTCGGATTCCAGGTGGAGGCGTCGTTCTGACCCGGCGCCGCGTGCCCCCGGCGGCCCGGCCCCCCCAATTAGGGACAGGTCAATTCTAGTGCCCCGCGCGGAAGTGCCGGCTGAGGCAACCGCGAAGCGGTCTCGGCTTGGCCTCCCCACCCCCTCAATACTCTATCCCCGCCTGCGCCTTCACACCCGCTTTGAACGGGTGCTTCACCTCCCGCATCTCGGTGACGAGGTCGGCGTACGCCAACAACTCCTCCGCCGCACCGCGCCCGGTGAGCACCACATGCTGGCTCGGCATGCGCCCGCGCAGCCCCGCGACCACCTCGCCAACCGGCAGATAGCCGTGCGCCATGGCCACGTTGAGCTCGTCGAGCAGCACGAGTCCAATTCCCGGATCCTGCATCGCCTGCAATGCTATCTCCCAGCCGATGCGCACCGCCTCGATATCGCCC
>CAJCBL010000010.1 GCA_903960515.1 uncultured Verrucomicrobiota bacterium | reverse complement strand
GGATCGCGTGCAAGCACGCTCCTACAACGGAATATTTAAGCCCAGGAGCGCCTACAACGGAATATTTGAGCACAGGAGCTCCTGCAACGGAACATTTTCGCTCACAAGCGCCTGCGCTTTATGATGATGCAGGCGCTTCGCTGGGTTCGCACTACACTCGCCAGCTACCCCAAGGCCTTTCTGGTCTTGGGCGTGCTGGCGGTGTTGGCGCAGGCGCTACCCGGCTGGCGCGACGCATTGATATATGAACGCGCCGCCCTCGTTTCTGGGGAATTATGGCGGTTGTGGACCGGGCACCTCTGTCACTTCGGCTGGCCCCATTGCCTTAGCGACACCGGCCTCTTTCTCGTGCTCGGCTATATTGTCGGCCGTTGCCGTCCGCTATTGTTGTGGCTTTTCCTCTGCGCCCTGCCCCTCGGTATATCCGCTGGCGTATATATCATCGAGCCTTCGATGCACCGTTACGCCGGTCTATCGGGGGTGGATCTGGGGCTGCTGGTGTTCATCGCCTGCCAAGGTTGGCGCAAGCAATGGAGCGATTGGTTTTGGCCGGCGGTGTTGCTGATCTATGTAGGAGAAGTGGTGCTTGAGGTCGTACGCAGTTCGGGCACAGGAGGCGGCATGATCCGCTTCGATGAACCCAACGTGAGCGTGGCAACCAGTGCTCATATCATCGCGGCGGTCTTCGCCCTGCTCGTCTTTGCCCTGTGGCGCAAACACCTGCCGGTGGGCCAAGCCAAGCAGTAACCGCACAATGCTTCTAAGCACCGATCGCGTGCAAGCGCCCTCCGAAAATGGCCCGAGGGCGGTGATGCTATTTCACTTGTGATCCCACGGCAGCACGACCTCTACGCGCTTGTGCTTCCAGACCTCGAAGCGGGTGAAGATCTTTCCGGGGTTCATGATGGCGTTGGGATCGAGGGCCTGCTTCACCGCGATCATCGCCCGTATCGCCGGCTTGCTGTGCTCTAGCGCGAGGAAGGGCGTCTTCGCCAGCCCGATGCCATGCTCGCCGGAGATGGCGCCGCCGAGGCGCTTCACCCCGCGCATAAGCTCACCCACGGCCTTCACCGCCGCCCGGCTCTCCCGCTTGTCGGCACGATGGTACATGATGTTCACATGCAGGTTGCCGTCGCCAAGATGTCCAAACGTCGGCATGGCCAAACGGTGACGCTTCTTGAGCTTCTCCAAATATTCCCCAAAGGCGGCGTAGCTCTTCAGCGGCAGCACGATGTCCTCATTGAGCTTGCTGTCGCCCAGAGCAAACATCGCCGGCGAGCACTGGCGCCGCACCGCCCAAAGCTCCTCGGCCTCGTCGCGGCTGCGGGCCGCTCGCGACACCACGGCATGTTTTTCTGCCCACGCGAGCACTACCTCTTTCTGCTCTGCCACCTCGGCCGAGCAGCCGGCAAGTTCGAGCAACAGCACCGGCTTCTTCGGGGCCTCGGCAAAGACTGGCTTGCCGCTCGCCTGCTCCGCGCAACCGACCGAAGCGCGGTCGAGAAACTCCAAGATCGCCGGCTGCACGCGTGAGGCGATGAGCGCCTGCGCTGCGGCGAACGCCGCCGCCTCGTCACGGAAAGCTGCCAACAAGGTCCACCGTTCCGCCGGTGCCGGGATGAGCTTGAGCACGGCCTCGGTGACGATGCCCAGGCAGCCCTCGCTGCCGATCCAGAGGTCGCGCAGGTTGAAGCCAGCCGACCACTTTTTGAATTCGCCGGCCCACTTCACGCGCTCGCCGGTGGGCAGGTAACCTGTGAGGCTGAGCACATAGTCGCGGGTAACCCCGTACTTGCCGCCGTGCATGCCGCCGGCATTGCAGGCGATGTTGCCCCCGATGGTGCTGTGCTCCTTCGACGACGGATCTGGCGGATAGAACCAGCCGGCCGCCGCCGCCGCGCGCTGCACCTCGCCCACCTTCGCCCCGGCCTGCACCACCGCGAGCCCCGCCTCGGCATCGATGCGGACCCTCGTCAGTCGCGAGAGGTCCAGCACCCAGCCCCCAAACCGTGGCGACGCCGAGCCTGTGAGCGAGGTGCCCCCGCCGCGCACTGTAACGGGCACGCAATGCTCGTTGGCCAACTCCAGCGCCACGCCTACATCGGCATCCTTGCGCACCCGGACCACGGCATCGCAGTCGAAGGCGATCTTGCTGCCGTCGAAGGAGCCGGCGAAGCGCGAGGCCTCATCGGTGCGGACGACGCGGGAGCCTAGACGGTGTTGCAAAAGAGCGGTCGGTTTGGCGTACGACATGCGGTGTGCAACTTGGCGTCCGCCGCCGGTGCATGCAATGCTGGAGACTAGGGGCGGCGAGTTCAGCCGCCTCAGGTGCAGGGGTACGGCTGGGTCGTGATAAGGCACACCAGCGCCGAGCGTCGAGTGACGAGAGCCAAACCGCCAGTGATCGGCCCAGGAGCAGTCGCGCTTCAGCGGTCTTGCTCGGTGATCAGGCCCTCAGCGCTCGGCTCCGGGCGCTCTGCGCTGGGCTCTCGAATGCAGGGTTACGGCTGGGTCGTGGCCCTTCAGCTCGGGCTCCGTTTGCCTCTGCCACGTTCCAGCATTCCGCGGTCTGCGTTAGCGAGCGCCGGTCCTCACTTGCCAAACACCAGCCCGGAGCCAAAGAGCCGCAGCATCTTCTTCCAGTCGGGCTTCACCATTGTGCCGCTCACCACGAAGGGGTCTCGCATGCGCAGATACCCGAGTTCGTCCTTCGAGCCGTCGAGCAGATTTACCTTCTCCAGCAGTGCGGCGAAGTCCGCCTTGCCGGCGAGCCGCAGCTCCAAGCGCAACGGATAATCGAGTACCGTCTTGCCGGTCACATGCCGGGCCAGGCCGGTGCCGGTGAAGCGCTTGTCCGTGGAGCGGATATCCAGCGCACGGATCTGCAGGCTCATGTCCTCGGTGCGCAGCAGCGAGACATCGAACTGCTCGAAGCGGAACTCGCGCAACTCATCCATCAACTGCGTACCCACATTGACCACCGGCTTCTGTTTGTCCTTCGAGAGCAGCCCAAGCACCAGCCCGCCGAGGGCCCGGGCCTTGTCCACTCCACGATCTTTGATACGCAGCACACCGGGCCCGCCCTTGAGCCCGAACTCGCCGCGTACCCCATCGATCAAGTCGGCGAGGTTGGCGCCCTGCCCCTCCATCTTGGCGGTGATGGCGAATACCGTTTCCAAGGTTGGCTCCTGGCCGGGCACAGCCGCACGCAGAAAGGCACCGAGGTCGAAACCCGGCACCGCGCAGTCGCCCTGCAGCGAGTACGGCAGGGCCTTCGCCGGGTCGAAGGCGACGCCAAGCTTCACGTCGACCGGGGCGCTCCTGGTTGTCCCTACGAGCTTCTCTAGCGCCAGGTGCTGTGCATCGCACACCAACACCGCCTGCAATCCGGTGATCTCATCGCGCTCCATCTCCAAGCGCTGAATATCCACTTCCAGCCTGCCGCTGAGGGCCGACCAGAACGGGCGCAGGTCCTTCGCGCCGGGCAGCGACGGTGCGGCCTCCAGCGCTGCCGCCTCTTTGGGCTTCTTCGTGCCGCCAGGAGACGGTGCTTGCGCCGAAGTGGGCGCCGCCGCGGCCGCCTCTCGCAACGCGCCAAGCACGCTGAGATCGCGCAGGTGCACCGTGTCGCCGGTCAGCCGCGCCGTGGCGGATACTGAATCCGCGCCGGCATTACTCCACTCGCCTTCGAGGCACAGCTGCGAATGCCTTCCCTCGCAGTCCACGGTCACCGGCAGCTTCATCGATCCGTGGCCGGCGGCGTTGTGCTGCGCCTGCAACGCGAGCTTCACCGAACCACCGGGCAGCAGACTGCCCGGGCGCAATTGCAGATCCAGCGCCTCCACCGCCCAGGCGTCGACGCCCAGTTTGCCCCGCAAGGAGAGCTCGCCGTCGGCCGCCTCGACAAGAGATCGCCCCTCCCTGGTCAGGCACACTCCAGCGAATACGAGCGGGCTTTGCGTCTCCAACGCCCAGGCACCACCGGCGCCCTGGAGCCGGCATTCGCCCGAAGCCAGGGTGCCGCCGATGACCATGCCGTTGAGCCATGGTTGGGCCCAGGCCAGAGGCAGGCCGCCAAACTCCAGCCGCACGGCCGGCTCGCCCGGGCGCTCCGGCACCAGCCCTCCGCCGCCGTTGGGGCGCAGAGTGAGCGGTTGCAGCGCGGTTACAGCCAGCACCGGCCCGCCTCCGCTGCGGCGCAGCGCCGCCTTCGCGGTGCGCAGCGCACACTCGCCATCGCCCCAGTTGCCGGTTGGTGCGGTCTTGCGCCAGGTGCCGGCGAGCTCGGTCTCCATTTGCAGGGCACCGAGCTCCACCGGCATAAACGGCCGAAGCAGCGTGGGCAAGGTGCCGCGCAACCCGCCCGCAAAGTCCAGGGCGGTCGTGGCGGTATCCAGAGTGAGGTCCAGCGAGCCGTCGAGGCGGTCCCCGGCGGCGGTGGTGAGCGCCAGGTCGGGCACCAGCAGGCGCTCGGTGCTGCCGTTGTGCTCGATCCGAGGCGACAGGGCGATCCGGGCACCTTCGAGCAACGGTTTTCCGGCACGGCGCACGGTGAGCGCGTCGACCACCAGCGGCTGTTCTGCGCGCAGCACCACCCGGCGGCCATCGGCCGAGGCGGCCACCGCGAAGCTCCCCACGATCTCGCTGCCCTCCACGGTGCAACCGCCGAACCATGGTTGCAGCCACTGCACCGGGAGCGCGGCGAGCTCAACACGCAGCAAATCGTTGTCCGGCTGGGCGAAGACTACCGCGCCGGTGTCTAGCCGGTAGCTCGCAGGTTGCAGTGCTGCGAGGTGCAGCACCCTGGCCTTCGCCGAGCTCAGTTCGGCGTCGAGTTTCGACAGTGTCACCACAGCTCCGATGCGCTCGACGGAGAAAGCCGCCTGCCCGCGCAGCTCATCGACTCCGGCAAACTCGGGGCGCAACCTGCGCAACTGCGAGACTGCGGCCGTCGCGCGCCCTTCCGTGGAGAAATCCCCGGTGCCGTTGTCGTAGCTGAAACGGCCCTTCGCCTCCGCGGTGAACTCGGGCCAGGCCGCCCCCGGGGCCAGCACGCTCATCTGTTCCCGCCGCCCCCGCACGCTCCACTCGCCGGAGATGCGGGCCTGCCCGGGGCGATGCTCGACCTTCACCCGCAGCAGCGGCTCCTCTCCTGTCTTGGCGGCGGGCAGGCGCACACTGGCCTCCACAGTCTCAGGACCGCCGGCAGACTCGTGGCGGGCGAGCAGAACCACCCGCAGCCCTCGACCAGCCGACCTCGATACCGCATCGGCCGCAAGCAGCCCTTCCAGCCCCAACTGCGAGATCTCCCCGGCCACCGTCTCCCGGATGCAAAGTTGCCCGACCCAGTGCAGTTCCCGCACAGGCCCGGGGGCGGCGTTGGGGGCGGCCCAGACGAGCCGGACCGCCGTGGAGGCCTCGGCACCGGGGGCGAGAAGCCTGCCGTTTACCGCAAGGTTCAGCGCGCGGCCCTCGGGCAATTCCACGCGCCCGGCTATTTCGGCCGCATCGACCTGGATGGGGAACGGCAGTGAAATCGGCGAGAGGATACCGGCAAAGGCCACGGCCGGGTTGGCGGAAGCTGTCGCCGGCTCGGCCGCGCCGCTGGTGGCTTCCCCCGCCTTGACCGCTGCACCGAGCACGAAATCCGGCACCGCAAGGCTCTGCACGTGCAGCTCGCGGCCCAGCAGAAAAGCCATCCCCGAATACTCCGCCTGCACCTGCGGTATCCGGATCGCGTAGCCCCTGTACTCCGCCTCCAAACCGAGCACCTCCATGCTGCCCCAACCGGCGGAAAGCCTCCCGATCTTCAACGTGAGCCCGGGCACTCGCGCCGCAGCCCTCAGCGCCACCGCGCGCTGCACTGCCGGCAGCGTCGCCACAACATAGAGCCCCAACAGCAGGCCGGCAGGGATGGCGAGCAGCACAAGGAGTTTGCGACGTTTCATGCCAGAGCGGTATCGGGGTTGGGAAGATTGCAGGGCTTGCCGTAACGCCAGCGAAGGCCGCAGCCCCCGCGCCTAGTGCACGTCGCGCTCAAGATGAGGGGAACGCCGAGTGCGTGTAACAGGAGGGCGCTTGCACGCGATCTGCGCTGGCGTCCGATGGAGGAGGGTGCTTGCACGCGATAGCGGCTGGAGTCCGGTGTAGGAGGAGCGTGCTTGCACGGGATAGTGCCCAAGCGTGAGAGCGATCTGGAGTTACGCTTCTCCGGCCTGGCGAGCGGAGGAGCTGCGCAACTGCACCAGCAGTCCGCACAGTCCCAAGCCGAACATCAGCACCGGGACCCACCAGCAGCCCACCAGCAGCGCCGGGATCTGGTCGGGGCTGCGCAGGTAGAACTGCCAGTCGAGCCGTTCAACGAAGAACACCGCCGCCAGCGCCACCCGAAACGCACCCCCGAAGGCCGTGGCCGCCGAGATGAGGAAACGCTGCAACACAAGTGCGAGCAAACCGGTGACTGCGCCTGCCACCGCACCGGCCAGCAGGGTGACCGCCGGGCCGGTGAAGGGCACCAGCCCGACCGCAACCACATATCCGAGCGAAAACCCGGCCAGGAACACGCCCACCAGGTAGAACGAAAACGACAGCACCGCACCGAGCACAGCGCCGGTGGCCAGCGAGATCCAGTACACGAGCTCATCGCCTCCCAACCACTGGGCCACGAGTCCGGATACCAGCAGGGCGCCCACAAACGCCCCGATCAGCCCGACCGCCAAGCGGAAGATGCGGTACCCGAAGAAACAATCCACCAGGCCCCACAGGAGCAGCACGCCCGCACCTACCGCATACGAAGAATCCACCACCGCACTCGTTGAGAACATGGAGACCAGCGTAACTGGAATTTCCCACACAAACACGCCCGAATTTCGGGCACCTGCGTAGCGAGGTGCCGGACCGCCAAGCCGGCAGGCTTGCGGCGCCGCCATCCAGCAGGACTACGAGCCCAAAGCCGCGTGGTCGTAGCCCTGAGATGGCGTGGATCGTGGGCTGCGCGCCAACCCTTGGGCGAAGCGCCGCGTGCCAAACTGCGCGGCGGCGAAGGAGAGTTGAAAACTGGCGCTGGAGGGGAGGCCGACCACAACGAATGACCTGGAGGGCAGAAGGCAGGGAGCTGAAACCGGAAGGCGGAGACGGGATGGCTTCTCACTCGGGCGTGTCCCCACACAGGCAGGCTACTCGATCCTCATTACTTCTGTTCGAAATCTGCGTCCTTCCTTCGCCGGTCTGCGTTAGCGGGGCGCCGCCCACGCCAACTTCGGCGGGAAAATGATCAGCGGGCATACCCGGGAAGCCGCCGAGCTGAATAGTCGCCGCCCAGGCAACGCTCCGGCCTGCATCTACACAATGGATTTTCCTCCGTTCGGGCCGATAGGCACGAATCCGAACCTCCATGCCCCCTACCCTTTTTCCTCTTATCGGCGCGCTGGCCCTGCCCTTGTGCGCCCTTGCCGCAACCGACTCCGCAGCGCCAGTTGCGCCGCCGCCCACCACCCGCCAGCAGACGATCCATCCGCTCGCTCTGCGTCCGGGAACACCGCCAATCAATCCGCGGGACGTCGCCCTCTATAGCGAACATGGTTACGGCTCGTGGCACTTGGGCCCCGGCGAAGATCAGGGCCGTAAGCTCGAGCTAATGCCTGTTGGCTACACGGGGGCGGCCAATACAGCCACGCTCCTGTCGTTCTTTTCCATGAGTGACGTCCATATCACCGACAAGGAATCCCCGGCCCAAGTGCCCTATTTCGGGTGGAGTGCAGATTTCGGTTCCGCAGCGCTGGGCCTCTATTCGCAGGCCTATTCTCCCGTGATGCTCTCAACCACCCAGGTTCTCGACTCCGCCGTCAGGACCGTCAACGCTCTGCACAGCCAGAGCCCCTTCGATTTCGGCATCGTACTCGGCGATGTGGCCAATAGCTCCCAGTACAACGAACTGCGTTGGTTTATCGATGTCCTCGATGGCGGTCCCATCACGCCCAGTTCCGGCGATCACCGCGGTGCCGACACCATCGGCTACCAAAAGCCCTTCCATGCCGCCGGCTTGGATCGCTCCATTCCTTGGTATGATGTTATCGGCAACCACGACCAGTTCTGGATGGGGGTGATCTACCCGAACGCCAAACTCGAAGCGGCCTTCATTGGCAGCAATGTGCTTAACATAGGTCGTCACCTCTTCAAAGACCATAACTCGGATGCGACCGGCGTGTATGTAGGCGTGGTCGATGGAGGGACCCGTTACGGCGACGTGATAAAAGGGGGCCCTCAGGCCGGTTTTGCCCAGCCGCCAAGCGTCGCCGCCGACGCAAACCGCCGCACACTCACGACTGGAGAGTCCTCGATCACAAACTATATCGGAGAGTTTACCCGCACCACATCGACCCCGCTTGGGCACGGCTTCAATAGCAGCACTTCGGCCTGCTATACCTTCCAACCCAAGGGCGATCTCCCCCTCAAGGTAATCGTGCTCGACGACACCTGTAAATCGAAGGGACCGTCGGGCAGCCCGGCCTACTTTGGCAGCGGATGGATAGACGCAGGCCGCTATGCTTGGCTCTCCAGCGAACTGCAAAAGGGGCAGGACGCGGGCCAATTGATGATCATCGCTACGCATATTCCAATCAACCCGCAGAAGGACCTCTTCACCACAGCCCGTGCCCCGCAGTTCCACCCCCAGTCGCTCAAGACCGACGCGGAGATGATATCCACCCTCCATCGCTATCCCAATCTCATCCTGCTCATAGCGGGCCATAGACATTTGAACACGGTCACGCCGCAACCTTCCCCGGTCCCGGCGCATCCGGAATTCGGGTTTTGGGAAGTCGAAACTCCTTCGCTTCGGGACTTCCCCCGGCAGTTCCGCACCTTCGACATCCGGCGCAATAGCGACAACTCCCTGTCCATCGTGACAACCGATGTCGACCCGCAGGTCGAGGCCGGTTCACCGGCTGCGGATTCGCTTGGCTATGCTATCGGGGCTTTCCGAACCTTCGGCAACGGCGCAGTCACCGACACCACTTCGCATGTATATAATGCCGAGTTGGTCAAGCTCCTCACTCCGGCGATGCAGGAAAAGATTGCGGCTCTGGGAACACCCATATCACAGGCAGGCATTCCTGCTACTGCGGCCGCACCGAGCGGCGCGCACACCAGCGCCAGCGCCGCCTCACCTGGCACGGGCACGGCCCCCCCAACCGCCCTTCCCCATCCATAGTACCGACCGCCGGTGGCGGTGAGCCGTTGTCTGCGATTGCGCACCCAATATAGCCAACCGAACTGCGCCGTTTCAATCAATCCCCCTATGGCACCATGATCAGAATGCGCAAGCTCACGCCCCTCCTGCTGCTCGCATCCGCCCCGCTTCTCCACCCCACGCCCGCCAAGGCCGACTGGAACTCCGACCTCGCGGCCATCGATGCCCAGATCCGCGCCGTCTCCGGTCCCGCCTACCAGCAGGGCAACGCGGTGAACGTACAGGCCGGCGTCACCACCGCATCGCTTGAACCGAAGCGTGTTATATTGGAGAATGCCGGATTCAACTGGTTCGCCCCGGCCGGAGCGACCGGCACCTACAACTACGGCAACTTCTATTCATTCACCGGCGCTCCGGGCCAGACCGACACCCAGTTGCGCATCGTCGAAACCACGAGCGCCACCCTGCTCTACCGCCGCGGTTATCCCAACGAACCCACGCAACGCCTTGGTGCCTGGTGGGGCGCCGCCTATCTCTCGCCGGCCGCCACCCGCGACGACCTCGCCGTACTTGCCGCCTGGGGAAACCCGCTCACCGGCATCTATGTGATATCCGTGCCGGCCGGCACCCGGATGATCACCGGCCTTACCTCGCCCATGCAGGCCGGTGCAGAGTCACGCCCCGGCGGGGCCACTCAATATTGGCTCAATTCGCGCGACAATAACTGGCTCGTCCACGCCCTCTACGCCCCGGACTACCTCGGCAGCTATGTGCAGGCGGTCGCCGGTGCCCAGAAATTGGACCGCGACGCCACAGACAGCCTTGCGGCCCAGTTGCGCGATATCGCCACTGCCAACGAGAGCGGAAATTCCGGCGCTCCGAAAAGGCTCGATAGCTGGTTTCGCGCGACCGCCGGACACTCCGAGTACCAGCCGGGCCTCGGTGGCGAGGTCGATGCCCGGGGCGTGAGCTATATGCTGGGAACGGGCATGACGGTCGCGGGCTCCGCCTCGACAGCGCGCTTGCACGCCGGAGCGATGATCGGCCGCTCCACCCTGCGCCAAACCGCCGAAGCCAGCGGCGTAGCAGGCCACCTCGCCGCCAATTATGGCGGCCTCTACGCTGTCTATAGCCGCCCTGCCACCGAGCGCTTTCCCTGGTATGCCAGCGGCGCCTTCCTCCATGGCCGAGTGTGGTTCTTCAATACCGTGCCCGGATATCTAGGCCGTGGCTTGGAGCAGAGGTATCAGGGCCATATGTCCTCTCTATCGCTGGAGTGCGGCGTGCCGCTGGCGCTCGGGAGTGGCTGGACCGCCACCCCGCAAGTGCAAATTGCAGCCACACGGGTGGCGCAAACCGACTTCGTCGACGAACTCGGAGCCGCCGTCTCCTTGAAACAAGGCGACGCGCTCTACTCCCGGCTCGGCGCTCAGATCGACAAGACGCTCATCCGGCGCGCCGGCCTTCGCCTCTCCCTATGGGCCGGCGCTAGCGCGGTCCACAATTTCTGCGGCAATAGCGAAGTCGAAATCGCCGGCGAAGCCGTCACCGGTGGCCGGATTGAAGAGATCTACCAATTCGATACCGGCCTGCGTTTGGACTGGGCCGGCCGCTACTCGCTGCGAAGCTCCGTAGGCCATAGCGAGGGCGATGAGCGCGGCAACCGCACGAGCGCCTCTCTCAACGTGGCGTGGTAGCGGGCTGGGAGGCTCAAAGGCTTCGCCGCCCATGCTACGCGGAAGGCTGAACGGGTGCGCCGCCCAGCTACGCGGAATAGATCTCCGTAGTAGCTGGAGCGCGTCCCGCCTCAGCCAGCCGACAGCGAGCCATTTTCGATTTTGGATTGCCGATTTGCGCTTGGCCGAAGGGCGGAGGAAACGCGGAGTGCGGAATGCGGATTGGCCGGAGGTATTCAGCCTGCAGTTTTCCGCCTTCAGCCTTCCCTCCGTCTTAGGGCTGTAACCATTCGTAGGAGCGTGCCTGCACGCGATTCAGAGCACAGATCGCGTGCAAGCACGCTCCTACGGCGGACAAGTTCGTGCACTGCCAGAGCGCACGCGGTACGGTTGAATGGCCACGGCTTAGCTTAAGCGCGACGCGCTTGAGCCGGGTCGCGCCTTCCTGCCTCCAGGAAGGCACGATCGAACTGCCTTTACGGCGACACCATCTCCACCTTCAGGCGGGCGAAGCGGCGCAGCGCCACAGGAGGCACCGCCTCGCGCAGTCGGACGAGTTGGGTGCCGTCCGGGTTGGTGCCACGCGGCTCAGTGATGCTCGCTGCCTCGGTCCATGTCACCATGTTGTCGGACACTTCCAAGATGTAGAGAACGTCCTGAGCATGCGGGTTGATGGTGAAGTCCAAAGCCAGCGCCACCGGCACGCCCGCCACCGAAATCTTCACCGGTACAGGCAACCGGGCCTCCGCGCTTTCCAGCGGGAGCACCCCCAGGGCGAACTTCATGAGGTTGGTCACCCCGTCGCCCGCCGGACTGGCGAGAGGCGCGCGCTGGGCGGCCGTCAACGTACCCTGCGCGGTCCAGTCAGCTACGGTCATCGTGCCGCCGGTCACCTTGACCAAGGCGGTCGCGCTGTCGGCCGTGCCGTAGGGATTGGTTACCCGCACCCAGTACCGGGCCCAGGCCGTGAGGGCGGGAGTCGTGAAACTGGCCGTAGTGGCTCCTGCGATCGGCGACGCGGTGTCGCCACTGTCGCCCCGATACCACTGATACGAGAGCGGTGCGGTGCCGCCGGCCCCTACAGAGAGGGTCGCGCTAGCGCCGCTGGCGATGGTCGCGCCGGCAGGCGCCCCGGTGAGAACCGGAGCCATGGGTGCGGCAAGGTTGGTGGATAGAAGCTCCTGATCCTCAGTCCAACCACCGGTTTCCAAGCGGTGGTGTTTCACCATTCCGATACCGGCTGCCCACCACTCGTCATCGGTCTGGAGGACGCGCCCGCTGTGCGGATCGTTCAAGATGGTGACCACGCGCAGGTGCAAGCAGTTGGCATAGGTGCCGGCGGGCACGGCGGCACTCTCCACGCCCACCAATTGCACGCCATACTGGACCGGCCCCTGATCGGTGCCGTTGCCCACCAACCGGCCGCTCCACCACGAGGATTGGCCGATGGTCAGCGTGGCCGGGAAGGCCACGCCACCGCTGGCGCGCAACTGCTTGGCGCCCGAGTTCTCGTCGTCGCCCTGAAAAACCAAATGCCCGTGCTCAACCGTGTAGTAATCCCACCACGTCTCGGCAGCGGTGAACCCGCCGGCGAGGATGCCGAACGCCTTCACCAATGAGACCACGGACTTGGTCACCGGCTGGGCCGGCTGGGCGTTGTCGTAGCAGGTGACCGACTTGGCCAGATCCGCGACGATCACTCGGCTGTGCGTCTCGTCCGAGCCCCAGTCGGGGCCCACGTAGGTCCACCGATTGCCGACGGCGAGCGGATGGAAGTAATCGAGCAATCGGTACGCCGGCCCGCCCGCCGATCCTACGGTGAGCAGCGCCTGGGCGCTGCCTATCCGGCCGCATGTATTAAATACAACCGCCGAGTAGGCCCCGAAGTCGGCCGGGGTGACCCCGACCAGGGTGAGGGTAGGTCCGGTGGCGCCGGCGAGCATGACGCCGTTGCGGTACCACTCGTAGCCCAGGGTGCCGCCGCCCGTAGCGGCCACGGTAAACGTCGCCGTAGCGCCGGGCACAGCCGTCGCATCCACAGGCTGCCCGGTAATCACCGGCGGCAGGCCCAGCGTGATCGTGGCGGGCAACGAGGCTGCGTTGTTACCGGAGGCGTTGGTGGCGACCACGGTGTAACTGCCGACATCGGACTCGGTGGTGTAGACGAAGTTCAACTGCGAGCTGCGTGCCCCCAGCATGGCGACGCCGGCCTTGTACCACTGATACCCGATCGGCCCTGTGCCGGAGACTACCACCGAGAGCGAGCAATTCGCGCCACGGGCCACCGAAACCGACTGCGGCGGGGTGGTGATCGCAGGGGCCGTGCCGAAGCCGGGTTGCTGGATGAAGAGCGACGTACTGACGCCTGCGGCAATGCCTGTGATACCGCTGGCCACCTGCACGGGTGTGCTGCGATCGGTCGTAGTGCCGTCGCCCAACAGGCCGGAGCCGTTGGATCCCATCGCCCAGAGGCTACCGTCGGTCTTGAGGAAGATGCTGTGGCTATAGCCCCCCTCCATCGCGGCTACGCCGGTAGCCACCTGTACGGGCGTGCTGTGGTTCGTAGTTGAGCCGTCGCCGAGTTGGCCGGAGCTGTTGTCGCCCGTCGCCCAGAGGGTGCCGCCGGTCTTGAGGAAGAGGCTATGATTGTAGCCGGCCGCCACAGCGGCGACATTATTGGCTATTTGTACGGGAGTGCTGCGGTCGGTTGTGGTGCCGTCGCCGAGTTGGCCATAGTTATTTTGCCCCATGGCCCAAAGTGTGCCGTCGGTCTTGAGAAAGAGACTGTGTTTGGTGCCAGCCTTCACAGCGGCGACACCGGTGGCCACCTGAACAGGCGTGGACTGGAGGATATAGCTGGCGGTACCATTGCCGAGTTGGCCGGAGCTGTTGTAGCCCATCGCCCAAAGCGTGCCATCGGTCTTAATGAAAAGGCTATGACTGCCGCCGGCTGCCATTGTAGCTACGCCACTGGCCACCTGCACGGGCGAGCTGCGGTTGGTCGTAGTGCCGTCGCCGAGTTGGCCGACGGAGTTGGACCCCATCGCCCAGAGAGTGCCATCGGTCTTGAGGAAGAGGCTGTGGCTGTCGCTGGCCGCCATCGCGGCTACGCCGGTAGCCACCTGCACGGGCGTGCTGCGGCTGGTCGTGGTGCCATCGCCAAGCTGTCCGAAGGTATTGGTGCCTGAGGCCCACAGCGCACCATCGGATTTCAGCGCGAAGCTATTGCTGCTACCGCCCGCAGCAGCCACGACTTGGTCGGTTATATATGCCGGAGACGACTGGGCGATGGAGTTACCATCGCCGAGTGCGCCGAAGTTGTACCCCATGGACCACAGCGTGCCGTCGGTCTTGATGAAGAGCCTGTGGAAGGCGCTGGCCGCGATGCTCGCAACTCCGCTGGCCACTACTTGGCCGGATGCTGTCCGCATCGTGCCATCGGTCTTGAAATAACAGCCCCACCCGCCCCACCCACCCCACCCACCAATCGCGACGGCAGCCACTCCGGTGTCTACCTGCGTAGCAGATGAGTAGATCAGTCGAGACCAGAGGGTCCCATCGGTCTTCACATAATAGAATCCGCCGGGTGTTGCGGCCGCCGAGGCCACCCCGGTGTCGAGCTGGGCTGGGGTGCGGATATAAGAAAAGCCGCCCATACCCCAAAGGGTGCCGTCGGTCTTCACGAAGGCGGTACAGGACACGCCGGCGCAAACCTGTTTAACTCCGCTGGTCACCACACTTGGCACTAAGCGACTGATGATTGCTCCGTCGCCCAACTGACCGCTCCCATTTCCACCAAACACCCACAACGAGCCATCGGTTTTGACGAAGGCGCTGTGATCATAGCCTGCGGAGATCTGCGCCACAGCGGTGGCCACTGGCACAAGGGTGAGACTGTCGGTAGTGGAATTATTGCCGAGCTGGCCACTGGAATTCTGGCCCACTGCCCAGAGCGAACCGTCGCGCTTGAGGAATAGTGTATGCCCATTGCCGGCGGCAACCTGTGCCACATCGGTAGCGACCTGAACCGGAATCGCCCGCGCCACCGTAGTGCCATCGCCGAGCTGTCCGTACTGGTTGGCACCCATCGCCCAAAGGGTGCCGTCGGTCTTCAGGTAGAAGCTATTCAAGAAGCCGGCAAAGGCTTGCGCCACGCCAGAGGCGACTTCCTTGGGCGTGTCGCGCTGGCCGGTGACTCCGATGCCCAGCGCCGTCGCGGCACCCGAGCCCCACAACCGGCCCGGGAAGACCACCCGGCCGAGCGCTGATCGGGTAGCTGAAAGCCCCCCGCTCATCACCACCACATCATAGAAGCCTTGGGCCGCTACAGTGATATTGTTTAGCGTGAGCGCGGAACTGGTTGCCCCCGCAATAGGCATACCGTTGTGGAACCACTGATAGGTCAACGCAGTGCCGGTGGCCACCACATTTAGGGTAGCGTTGCCGCCGATGCTCGCCTCAAGCACGCTAGGCTGCTGTGTGATGATGGGAACGGTGGGGCCTGTGATTGTAACCGGGATGCTGGTTTGCGAGCCCAGACTATTGGCGACGGTGACTGTATAGTTGGCCACATCGGCCAACTGTACGTTGGTCAAAGCGAGCGAGCTGCCCGTTGCGCCGGAAAGAACGGCCCCGTCCTTGAACCACTGGTAGGAGAGTGTGCCGTCGCCGGTGGCAGTGACTGAGAAGGTTACCGTGCCCCCGGCGCTGGTGGCCTGGGTAGCTGGCGGGGTGGCGATCGCCGCCACCGGGGAAACGCCGGCCTTGAGCATGATCAGCCCGGACTGCACCGCGGCACCGCGCGTGGCCGAACCACCGATCACGAGGAGCCGCCCATCGTCGGTATATTGAGCGCCGCCAGAAGAGCCAGAAGTGAGATCGTAGGCGGTGAAAGTCGCATCGAGCGCCCCGTTGGGTTGAACCCGCGCGAGGTAGTTGCGCGCCACCCCGTTGTACGAGGTGAACGATCCACCGGCCACAATGCGCCCGTCGGTCTGCAGCGCCAAAGAATACACGCCGCTGTTGAACCCGCTGCCCGGATCAAAGCCAGTGTCGAGGGTGCCGTCCGGGTTAAGGCGCGCAATATAGTTTCGCGTCGTGCCATCGAACGAGCTAAACGAGCCGCCGGCCACGATGGGCCCGTCGGCCTGCGCGGCCAATAATTGCACGGCGTCGTTGAACCCGGTGCCCGAAGCGAAGGTGGTGTCGAGCGTGCCACCGGTGTTGAACCGTGCAATATAGTTTCGCGTCGTACCGTCGAACCAGCCGCCGGCCACGATGCCTCCGTCAGTCTGCAGCGCCAAGGATAACACTACGCTTCCTAGCGATAGAGCCCAGCCCGGATTGAAGCCGGCATCGAGTGTGCCGTTCACGTTCAGCCGTGCGATTTTGGAACGTCCCATTCCGCCGAACGTGGTGAAAGAGCCGCCGGCTACGATGCGCCCGTCGGCCTGCAGCGCCAAGGAATACACGCCGCTGCGGTCGAACCCGCTGCCCGGATCAAAGCCAGTGTCGAGGGTGCCAGCGGCGTTGAGCCGCGCAATACTGTTTCGTGGCGTGCCAGCGAAAGAGGTGAAACGGCCACCGGCCACGATGCGCTCGTCGCCCTGCACAGCCAAGGATATCACGCCGCCGTTGAACCCGCTGCCCGGATCGAAGGTGGTGTCGAGGCTGCCGTTCGCGTTGAGCCGCGCAATGTTATTGCGGGCCGTGCCGTTCACGTACTGGAAGGACCCGCCCACGACCCATTTGCCGCCGGCCACCGGCACCGCGGTGGAGATGGATCCCAAGGAGCGAACCCCGGCCGCGGCAGACGCGATGACGGTGCCGGTGGAGGTGAACTTCGCCAGGCCGCTGCACTGGGTGCTCCCGATCAACTGGAAATATCCACCCTCTATGAAGCTCCCTCCGGCCTGCGCGACGAGAGCAGAGCCATAACTGTCCGGCCGGCTGGCCGGAGCAAACGTCGGGTCGATCGCGCCGGTGGACGTAAGCACACTTAAATACTCCTGGCCACCGGTGCCGTTGTAGAAGTTGGAGTACCCCGTAGCCGCAATGCGCCCATCGGTAAGCACCGCCACCGAGCGCACGCCGCCGTTGAAGCCGGTGCCGGTGGTGAAAGTGGGATCAAGCGCCCCGGAGGCAGCGATCCGGGCGATACGGGGGCAGGTCGCGCCATTGTACGTAGTGAACAAGCCACCGACCACGACCATGCCGTCGGCCTGCAACGCGAGCGAATAGACGGGGCCGTCGAAGCCGCTGCCCACGACAAACGCCGTGTCGAGACTGCCATCGGCGTTCAACCGGGCCAAGTAGTTGCGCGAGATACTGGCGAGCGAAGTGAACGAGCCGCCAATCAGCACCTTGCCGTCATTCTGAACCACGAGCGAAGTGACGCCGTCGTTCGGGCTGGAGGATGCGCCGAAGGCCGTGTCGAGCGTGCCGTCGGTATTGAGCCGCGCGATATTCGAGCGCGAGACCCCGTTGGCGGAATAGAAATTGCCGCCTACGAGAAGCTTCCCGTCGCCCTGGCGAGCGAGCGCCTGCACGGGGCCGGCGAAGTCGGCGTTGCGAGACTGCACGGGGCCGGCAAAGCCGGCCCCGGGAGTGAAGGAGGTATCGAGCGTGCCATCGGTGTTGAGCCGGGCGATGCTGTTGCACGCCACGCCATTGACCATGGTGAAGGTGCCGCCGATCACCACCTTGCCGTCTGGCTGCACCAGCACCGCATTGACCTGGCCATCCAGCGCGGGGGCGAAAGCCGCATCAAGGGCGAGCGCGGAGGAGAACCTCGCCAGACCATATCGGCGCTGACCGGCGATCATCGTGAACTTGCCGCCCGCATACGCCTCGCCCGAAGGCGCTACCGCAACCGCCTGCACCGCCCCGCCGGATGTTTGCTCAAAAAGCGGCGTGAAGGTGGTGTCGAGCCGCAGGCTGTTCGGGTAGCCGCCCACCGGATTCACCATGAGGCGCCCGGCCTGCGATACGGTCGACTCCCCGCCAGCGGTGACCATCACATCGTAGAAGCCAGCGTCGGCCATCTTCACGCTGGCTAGGGTAAGCGTACGAGTGTTCGTCCCAGTGATTGGCTTGCCAAGGTGCCGCCACTGGTAACTGAGCGTGCCGCTACCGGTTGCCGCAACCGTGAAGGTGGCATTGGCCCCGCTCGTGGCGGTTACCACACCGGGCTGGGTCGTGATCGAGGGCGCAGCAAAGATCGAGCCGATGGAGGCGAACAGGGCGAAGCCCAGTGCGAGTGACTGGAGCAGGCGGCGGGCGGACGACATAGACATGGTGGATTGAAAATTGGGCTTCCGGCGCGGCCCTAGGCCGCAGCGAAAGGGTGAGGGGGAAACGGATACACCACGTCGAGCAACCCCAAACCACGCTACGGGAGGCCACTTCTCGGGTTTCCACCCGAGATCCCCTGCTCGGCCATTTTCGATTTCATCTTGCCGCTTTCCGCTTGGCTGGAAGGCGGAGGAAATGCGGAGTTCATATTACGAATTACGAATTACGAATTGCGAATTGCGGAGTGTCGGAGGTGTTCTGCCTTCAGTTTTCCGCCTTCAGCCTTCACTCCGTCGTAGCTGGTGCGCGATGCGATGCAGCCCATCCGGCTTCGGCCTTCAGCCTTTCCTCCAGTAGCTGAAGCCCCCGTGTCCAACCTTCAGAGTTCATGCTTCAGTATTTGCTTACCGGCCGAGCTATTCGCGTCCAACCTGCCCGGATGCCGGCTCCCATACCGACTCGTCTCGCCGCCAGCGCGGCCGTTGCCCTCCTGCTCCTGCCCGCCCTTCTGCCCGCCCTCCCCCAGAACATCCTAGTGCTGGGCGACAGCCTTTCCGAGGAGTACGCCTTCGAGCTCCCGTTCTCCGCGCCCGACAGTGCCCCCCTTGCGGCCAACATCCGCAACTGGGTCGAGATGCTCGCCTCCACCCGCGCCAACGAGGTCTCCTTTGGCAGCTACTCCGGGCATCTCGCCGCCTACGGCGACTACCGCAACGGCGGCCACTCCTTCAACTGGGCCGTACCCGGTTTCCGGGCCACCGACCTCGCCGAGCTCATCGCCCCGCCGGCACTACCGCGCACTCCTGAGCAACTCCTCGATTCCGTCTCCTGCACGCGCCTGAAGAGCCAGCTCAAGAACGACGTCGGCTGGGTCGTGGTCTTCTGTAGCGGCAACGACCTATCCTCCCTCTATTCCGAGCTCTGCACCGGCGCCGCCCCACCAGCCCAGCTCGACGCCATCCGCGACAACCTCGCCGCCACCATCGACTTCATACGCTCCCAGAAGGCCTCGCTCAAGATCGTCCTGGTCAACGCGCCCGACATCGGCGTAACCCCCAGCGTGAAATACCGCGCCCCCGACCCTGCGCTGCGCGCCGTAGCCACCGCAGGCATCGCCTCGCTCAACGCCCGCCTGGCCGCCTTGGCCACCGACCGAGGTGTGGCCCTGGCAGACGTCTTCGCGCTCACCCGCCAACTCGACAGCCCCGCCCCTTTCCTGCTCAACGGCACCGCGTTCACAAATACTGGAGATCCCACAAGAGAGAACCGCCCGGCCTATCTCTTCGCCAAGGACGGTTTCCACGCCTCCACCGCCGCCCAGGCGCTCATCGCCAACGCGATCCTCCAGGCGATGAATACTCGCTACGCTGCCGGCTTCACCCTTCTGCCCGACCGCGAGATCCTCAGCGCCGCCCTAGGCCTCTCGCCCGAACAGCCCTTCATCGACTGGCTCGCCGCCGCCGGTCTCCCCTCCTACTCCGCCACCTCCGACGATCCCGACCACGACGGCATTCCGCTGCTCGCCGAGTTCGCCCTAGGCCTTTCCTCGGATCGGCCCGACTCCGCCCCTTGGGCGGCCTCGCCGCAAGCCGGAGCCGCCCTGTGCTTCACCTTCCCCTCCGACTATTCCGGAGGCTATGCCCGGGTGGTTCCCGAATGGAACAGCGACCTTGGTGCCACTTGGCACGAGGTACCCGATACGTGGATGACCACCACCGCCAGCACGCGCACCGTCACCGTGCCCGCCAGCGTGGGACCGCGAGCTTTCGTACGCCTGCACATCGGGCTGGCTCCGTAGGCGCAACGCGATGGACACCCCGCAACGGGGCACTCGCGGGAGTGTGCGTGAGACGCTAACGGCGCGCCCGGGCCAGTTGTCCGCCGTATTCCGCTTGCCGCTTTGCGCTTGGCCGAGGCCGGCGGAAATGCGGAATGCGGAGTGCCCGGAGGTATTCAGCCATCAGTTTTCCGCCTTCAGCCCTTCCTCCCGTAGCAGGGGCGCGAAGCGCTTCAGCTAGCCACCGCCGCCCCCACAGGCTGCCCCGCTTTGGCTCCCCGTTCGAGGCTGCGCCTCCACCGTTCAGCTACGGGGGCTCACCGAGCGGCCCCGCCCCCGGCCAAGGGGACCCTCGCCAGTCACCGCCTCGTGGTGACCATGCAGGAGCGTGCTTGCACGCGATTCAGAGCGCAGATCGCGTTCAAGCAGGCAACCTATGGCGGGCACCGGAGTTCGTGCACTCCCAGAGCGAAAAGAGGTGCGACCGCATGGTCACGCCTCAGCTCACCAGGCCGGCGCTCTCGTCGAAGCCGAGCATGAGGTTCATGCACTGCACCGCGGCGCCCGAAGCGCCCTTGCCCAGATTGTCGAGCCGGGCGATGACCAGCGCCTGCTCCTCGTGGCCGAAGACGGTGATGTCGCAGCGGTTCGTGCCGTTGCTGGAGAGGGTGCGGAAAAAGCCCTCGTCTACCTCGGCGGCGGCATTGCACTCGGCCACCCGCACGAAACGCTCGCCGGCGTAGGCCTCGGCCAGAGCGGCGGCGATCTCCTTCGCGCCACAGGGCTTCGCGAGCAGGCGGCGCTCCAGCGGTATGCACACGGCCATGCCGCGATAGAAATCCCCGATGATCGGCACAAATACCGGCGGCTGAGCGAGCCCGCACACCGCTTTCATCTCGGGCAGATGCTTGTGGGTGAGACCGAGCGCGTAGGGGCGCGGCGCCACGCGCTGGTCCTGTGTCGACTCCTTCGCCTGGCGGGCGTCCACGCTGGCGGCGTTCTCCGCGTAGGCGGCGATGAGCTTCTTGCCACCCCCGCTGAAACCGGTGAGCGAGGTGCAGGTGAGCGGATAGTCGCGGGGCAGGATGCCTGCCTCCACCAGCGGGGAGACGATCAGGTTGAACCCTGAGGCATGGCAGCCCGGCACGGATACACGCTTGGCCGTCTTCACCGCAGCGCGTTGCCTACCGCGATACAGTTCGGGCAAGCCGTAAACCCAGTCCGCTGCAGTGCGGTGTGCCGTGCTGGCATCGAGGAAACGCACCTTCGGGCAGTCGGCTGCGAGGGCTACGGCCTCCTTGGATGCGGCGTCGGGCAGGCAGAGGAACACGATGTCGGCGGAGGAGATCATCGCTTTGCGCGCCGCCGGGTCCTTGCGCGCCGCAGGGTCGATGGAAATGACTTCGACATCGGTGCGACTGGCAAGCCGCTCATTGATCTCAAGGCCGGTGGTGCCTTCGCTGCCGTCGACAAAGATTTTCGGTTTCATGCGTTGGAAATCGGGTTGGTGAAGAGGCGATACTGCGGCGGCATCCGCCCCGAGCGTCAACATCGCTGACGGTGCAATTGCCGCCGGGTGTCGCCTGCGCTGGCACGCCCAAAGGGGGGCGGGTGGCTAGCGTTCCCGCTGGTAGGATACCGCCAGATGTCGCTTGATCCGTCTTGGCGGTCCCACCCGCGCCTTTCCACCTCCCGCCCTCATGGGAGCCCTAAGCCGTAACCATGCAGTAGAACTGGAATTTTCGGGGGCTTTTTGGCGGGAATTCTCAGGAGAAACTGGGGCGGTTTTCCACTGCATTGCAGTTGGGGTAAGGGCAGTGCAATTTCTCCCAAATGCCTTGCCACCTATCTCGTTCTCGCTCCGGCACGGCCAGGCGCAGGGTCTTGCGGCCTTGAGGTTGC
>CAJCBL010000009.1 GCA_903960515.1 uncultured Verrucomicrobiota bacterium | reverse complement strand
TGTCCGCACTGCGGAAGAAGCGGTTGGGGCGATCCGTAATCAGTTGGGCGAGGACGCGCGAGTGGTCTCGGTGCGTTCGGTCAAGGCCGGTGGGTTCATGGGCCTGATGGGCAACACCCGCTTGGAAGTGATCGCGCAGGTTCCGGCCCCGGTGCGGCAGCCCGCTGCGGTCGCGTTTAGCGAAGATACCCGTTTGACGGTTGACCCTGCTGCCCCGAGCGCGCCCCAGCCGGTGGCCGGTCGCAGCCCAGCCAGTTTGTACGCTTCTGCAGCCTCGGCTGCGGCTCCGGCCAACACCCCGGCTAGCTTAGTGGTAGGAGCGGGCCCGACCGCTGCCGCGGCACCCACCCGCCGCAATGCGCCGCCCCAGCGGCTCGACGCACTGCTGCGCCGCTCGGGCCTCTCCGAGCAGCTCATCGCACGCCTGCAGGCCAGCGAGGAATGGGCGGGCAACGACGAGGATCGGCCGCTGCACCAGGGGCTTTTGCAGGTGGCCGGCCAGATCCGCCACTTGGCAGCCGGGGCGGTGAGCCGGCCCTTGCCCGCGCGTACGGCTTTTCTGGGCATGCCTGGGGTGGGGCGTACCACGGCCCTGTGCAAGTGGCTTTCGGCCGAGGTGTTCACCCGCGGGCTGCACGGCGGGGTGGGCAGCATCGAGTTCGATCGCCAACTGGGCACCGAGGATCTGGCGGTCTATGCCGAGTTGCTGGGGCTGGAGTATTTCCGGCAGGTGCCGGCGGTGGAGCAGGGGGGCGGCGGCGGTTTTTGCTACCTGGATGTGCCACCGCTCTCGCTTACGCGCACCGAGGAGAATGCCCGTCTGCAACGGTTTCTCGACGACGAGGGGATTGCCGGCCGGGTGCTTGTGGTCTCGGCCCTGCACGACCTCACGTTGCTGCGCCAGACCTGTGCGATCGGGGTGGATATGGGGTGCACGCACGTGATCTTCACCCAGCTCGACGAGCTTCCCCAGTGGGGAAAACTCTGGGACTTCCTGATCGAGTCCCCGCTCACGCCCCTGCTGCTCACCCTCGGGCCCAGCCTCTCGGGCGAGTGCGAAACCGATGTAGTAGAAGCGGTGTTGCGCCGCACCTTTCCCTGGAACTGAACACCATGCGCCACGCCTTCTTCCTCGGTGGTCTGATCGGATTCATGCTCACGGCCGTGGCCGGGCTCCTCTCCGAGCGTCCCGGGGAAGTGGTGTTTCGCGACGCGGCCATCGGCTGTGTGGTATCCGCATTTTTATTCCGCTGGTTCTGGTCGGTGGTGGTGAAGGCCTTCATCGAGGCCGCCCACTTGCACCGCCAGCAGGCCGCCGCCGCCGCCCAAGCCGGCAGCGAAGGATCTGCCCCGGCCTCCAATTCTCCTGCAGCTAAACCCTGAATACGCACTGATCCATGAAAGCCGCCCCTGGACCCGCGAAGAAATCGCCCCCCACGCCCTCCGCCCAGTCTGATCTGTCCACCCAGCTCACCCTGCCGGAAAAGCCGCTAATGCCCGTGCGCTCGGTAGCCTCGACTGTGTGGCGCACCTACCAAGGGGCCGAGAGCAGTTCGCTCGACGGCAAGGCGTTGACCGAACGCTACCTGCCGCTGGTGCGCTCGGTGGTCGACCGCATCCGTATCAATCTGCCGCCCCACATCGAGGCCGAGGACCTCTACAGCGTGGGCATCCTCGGGCTCATCGCTGCCGTGGGCAACTACGACCCCAAGCAGAACAACACCTTCGCCGCCTACGCCAGCCGGCGCATCCGCGGCTCCGTGCTCGACGAACTCCGCCGGCTCGACTGGCGCCCCCGGCGCGCCCGCGCCAAGGCCCGCCGCATCAAGGAAGTGGTTGCCGAGATCGAGCAGAAGAATGGCCGCCCGGCCACCGACGAGGAGGTCCGCAAGGTGCTGGGCCTCTGCGCCAAGGAGTACGCCAAATGGCTGGAGGAGGCCAAGCCGGCCTGCTTCCTGGCCCTCGACCAGTCACCCGACGACGAGGGCGGCGAGCGCGCCAGTCTCCACGACATCATCGCCGACGACGCCGACGTGCTGGCCCGCGACGACATGGAAAGGCGCGAATTGCAGGAACTTGTCGCTCAAAGAATCCGCCAACTGCCCGATATACCCCGCAAGATCCTTGCGATGTACTATCACGAAAACATGCGGTTGGCCGAGATCGCCTCAGTCTTCAGCCTCACCGAATCCCGAATCTGCCAGATCCACGCCCAGACGATCCTCTCTCTGCGCGGCTACATTCAGCGCGTGCGGGAGCAGTGATCGGGCACCCCCGCCATGATCCTGCTGTTCGGCTTTCTAATCGTATTTGGATCCGCCATGGGCGGGTTCATGTACGCCGGCGGCAACCCGGTCGTACTGGTACACATCTCGGAGTTTATCGTGATCGGCGGCATCGCGGCCGGGATCATGGTCATCGCCAGTCCCACCCATGTGTTGAAGGACGTGGTTGTGAAGATCAAGGGGGCCATCGCCGGAGGGCACACCGGCAAGGACGAGTACATGGAGCTGCTGAAGCTCCTTTATGAGATTTTCCTGCTGGGGCGGCGCAGCGGCCTGATCGCGCTGGAAGGTCATATTCTTGAACCCGAGAAGAGCACCATCTTCACCAAGTACCACAGCTTCATCCACCACCCCGAGCGGGTGGAGTTCCTGTGCAATGGCCTGCGCCCGGTGGTCGACGGCAAGATCAAGCCCGACCAGTTGGAGGCGTTGTTGGAAGTCGAGCTCGATGCGAAATACAGCGAAGCCGATGGCCCGGTGCACATCCTGCAACTCGTCGGCGATTCCCTGCCAGGTGTCGGCATCGTCGCTGCGGTGCTGGGCATCATCAACACCATGAAGGCCATTTCCGAGGGCCCGGAGGCGGTGGGCGAGAAAGTGGCGGCCGCCCTCACCGGGACCTTCATCGGCGTGTTCGCCGCTTACGGTTTCGTCAATCCGCTGGCTGCGCGCATCAAGCACAACAACGAGAACGACGACAAATATTTCCGTTGTATCCTGCAGGCCGTCTCCGGCTTTGCCAAAGGGCTGGCCCCGCTGATGGCTGTGGAGGTCGCCCGCCGCTCGCTTGAGAGCACGGTGCAGCCCGGCTCCGACGAACTGGAAGCCATACTCAAGGGGATGCCGCCGGCTAGGTGAGCCGCCGCTGCGGAGGATTTCCCGATGGCCAAAAAAAAGGACGCACATCATGGCGGCGCGTGGAAGGTAGCCTTCGCCGACTTCATGACCGCCTTGATGGCGCTTTTCCTGGTCTTGTGGATTTCCGCGCAGGATAAGGAGATCCTCATCGCCACTTCGCAGTATTTCCAGAGTCCGTTCAACTCACCCCTCGACGCCACCAGCGGTGTGCTCCCCTTCGAATCCAACTCCAGTCCCCATGGCGAGGACGGGGGAGGCAAGGGCACGAGCCAAGCCGTGGTGGATATGAAGTCCCTGCAGGCGCTGGCGCGCGAGTTCTACCGCCTGCTCAATGTCTCCGAGAATGATCCCGAGACGCCAATGGACGTGGAGGTCACCAGCGACGGGTTGCGCGTCACCCTCTTCGATCGCAATGCCCAGCCCCTGTTTGTGAAGGACAGCGCAGCGCTCACTGATTGGGGCAACATAATGATGCAGAATCTGGCCTGGCTGATCGACCGGCAAAATTTCCGCATTGTGATTGCTGGTCATACCCGGGCCGGCGTGGCCAGCGACCGGCCCAACTACACCGATTGGGATCTCTCCACCGACCAGGCTCAAGCCATCCGGCGGGTGCTCACCTACTACGCAGTCGATTCCTCGCGCTTTGAACAACTCACCGGCTTTGGGTCCACCCGCCCGATGCAGGGGCAGGCTCCGGACTCCGCGCGCAATCAACGTATCGTCCTGAGCCTTTCGATGGCCAGCCGGCCCTCCGATGCCCGCGACTCGCTCAAGCCGCCGCCCCGCCCCGGCGAGCAGCCCCCCCCTTCGGCTCCGCCTCCACCGAATACGCACTAGACTCGGTTTGCCCCATCATCCCTTGAAAGATTTCCTTCAAAATCGTCCTCGTGTTTCTGCACCGTCGTCGCGCAAGCAGGCCGGCGCCTCCGCTGCCGCCAACGCGGTACCGACGCCGATGTTCGATGCGGCGCTGCTCGGCACCATGTCTGGCAATCATGGTCAGGGCTCGGGGCACGATGCCAGCGTGGAGGCGATCAAGGAGGGCGACCGGGTGGTGAAACTGGTGGTCACCTGCCGCTGCGGCGAGAAGATCGAGATCCTCTGCGCCTACACCCCGGGGCAGCGTTGAGGCGGACTTGGGCAGCAGAGATGCATGCGCTTCGGGATCCTTTGGGGACTGGCCTGTTTACACCAGTGTACCCGCATGGCGGCTTCGCGCTGATGCGCGTGTATCAAGGTTTTTGAACTGGGGCCCGGCGCCTGCGCTCGCCCTCGGAATTCCCTGCCTGAGGGCTGTGGCAGAGTTTGCCGGATCGCGTGAGGCGGTTTGCGCAAGCTCGCTACAACCAGCGAGTAGGGACTGTGGCATAGGGTGTGCAATTCATTCGCAGAATGAATATCGCACTCTATCTCGGGGCTGCGGCCATGGGCGCTCTGGAGCGCTGGCAGGAAACCAGTGCCAACAACATTGCCTCCAGCAGTTCCCCGGGGTTTCGCAAACGCGAGGTCGAGTTCTCCATGCAGGGGGCCGGTGCGATGCCGTCCGGTGCGGCCAAGGGCAATGCCACCCAAGCTGCCCAGTTTCCGTCGAGCCATCTGGCGGTGAATTTCAAGCCCGGGCAGTTTGTGGGTACGGGGCGAGATCTCGATGTCGCCATCCGCGGTGAGGGCTTCTTCGAGCTCCAGACTGCCGATGGCAATCGTGCCTACACCCGCTCGGGCAGCTTTTACACAAACAACGACCGCACTCTTGTCGACGCCCAAGGCAACCAGGTGCTGGGCGAGGGTGGGGCACCCATCCAGCTCCTGCCCGAGGGTGGCTCGCTCTCCATTGCCACCGACGGCACCATGTCCCAGGGCGGTCGCTCTATCGGCAAGCTCACCATCCAGCGCTTCGACAATCAGCAGGCGCTCATCCCGCTTGCCGGCGGCCTCTTCGCTCCCAATGGCCAGAGTCCCCAGAGTGTAGAACAACCCACGCTCATGCAGGGCTCCCTGGAGACCAGCAATGTGCAGCCCGTCGAGGAGATGGTAAATCTTGTCCAGATTTCCCGCGCCTATGAGGCCGCCAAGAAGGTTATCCAAGCGAGCGACGACTCGATGGACAAGACGATCAAGGCCATCACGTAACGCCCGCCGCCCCCAGCGAATCCCCAACGCACGCCGCGCATGAATGTCTCCCTCTATTCCTCAGCCTCGGGCATGCAGGCCCAGCAGCTCAACCTCGATACGATCGCCAACAATCTGGCGAACGTGAATACCACCGGGTTCAAGCGCACCAAGATCGAGTTCCAGGACCTTCTCTACCAGCAGTCGCGCCAGGCCGGAGCCGACGGCGGTGCCGGCAACCTCGTGCCGTCCGGCGTGCAGGTGGGCGCCGGTTCACGGGTGGTGGCCACCGCCAAGATCTTCACCCAGGGCACCCTCGCCCAGACCGGGGAGAAGCTCGACCTGGGTATCCAGGGCGACGGGTTCTACGAGGTGCAGCGCCCCGACGGCACCACTGCCTATACCCGCGACGGCGCCTTCAAGGTCAACGCCACCGGCCAGGTTGTCACCAACGACGGCATGCCTGTGCTGGGCGGTTTCGGGGCGATCCCCACCGGGGCCACCGGTATCAGTGTGTCGCCCACAGGGGCGGTCACCATCACCTCCCCCTCGGGCAGCACCAGTTTCAATATCCAGTTGGCGCGTTTCGCCAACCCCACCGGGTTGGAGAGTGCGGGCGGCAACCTCTACACCGAGACGGCCGCCAGCGGCACCCCCGAACTGGGCAATCCCGGCGAAGCCGGTTACGGGCAGGTCATCCAGGGCTACCTCGAGGGATCCAATGTCAACGTTGTCTCCGAAATGGTGAACATGATCATCGCCCAGCGGGCCTACGAGATCAACAGCAAGGCTGTGCAGACCTCCGACTCGATGATGCAGGAAGTTAATACAATGAAACGCTGATGAAGCCCCTGCGCCCAGTCCTCGCCCTGTTGGCCCTCCTGCTCGCGGCTGCCGCCACCGGCGCCGCCGCCCCGCTCGATGGCGAGGTCGCGCCCGGCCCAGTACCGGTGCCAGCGGCCAGCGTACCGGTCACCCCCGAGCACTTCTTGCCGCAGTTGGTCGCCCAGCTCTCCGCCCATTTCCGCCTTGAGGGCCAGCTCCAGCTTGAGCTCCTGCGCAGTTGGGTGGCCCCTGTTATGCCCGGCTCCGCCGCTTGGGAGATGACAGTAGTTGCGCCGCCGCCTGCCCTCGCCTCGCAGTTGATCGTGCATGTGCGCCTCACCTGTGCACAGCGCAGCATGGGCGAGTGGAACCTGCCCCTGCGAGCCCAGCTCTGGTCGGAGGCGCTGGTTGCCCGGCAGCCCCTGCTGCGTGGCCAAATTCTGGATTCTTCTCTCTTCGATCTGCGCCGCACCGATTTCATCCACGACAAGGAGGCGGTGCCCGCCGGCACCGCGCTCGAGAGCTTCACGGTGGGCCGCGGGTTGGCGGTGGGCACCGTGCTCTCCTGGCGAGATGTCGCACGCCGCGCCCTTGTGCAGCGAGGCAACCGGGTGGAGGTGCTCGCCGGCAGCGGATCGCTCACCATCACGATGAAGGGTCTTGCCATGCAAAGCGGCGCGCTGGGCGAGACCATCGTCGTGCGCAACCCCGAGTCGCGGCGCGATTTCTCCGCCGTCGTCACCGCCGAAAACCAGGCCCGCGTCACCTTTTGACATGTCGCGTATCCTTCCAGCCCTCGCCGTGCTCCTGCTGCTCGCACCCGGTGCCCTCGCCGACTCCCTGTGGCCGACCAATGCCAACCGCAGCATGCTCGCCGACCGCCGTGCCTCCCGCGCTGGCGACATCGTAACCATCATCGTGCAGGAGAGCGTGGCCTCGCAGAACTCGCAGTCCTCGAAGGCGGACAAGGCCAGCAAGGCCAACAACGCCATCACCCAGTTCCTCTTCCCTCTGGCCGCCAGCGCCGCCGGCACCAAGGCCGGCGCCTACCCGGGCACCGCCTTCGACGGCTCCAACGCCTTCTCCTCCAGCGGGGCGATCAGCAACAGCGCCTCGCTCACTTCGCGCGCCGCAGTGCTCGTCACCGATGTGCTGCCCAACGGAAACCTCGTGCTCGAAGGCGTGCGACACGTAGCCATGGGCGGCGAGCGCCAGTACATGGTCCTGCGCGGCATCGTGAGGCCCGAGGATATCAGCTCCTTGAACACCGTGCCCTCCACCAGCATCGCCAACGCCACCGTGGAGGTGATCACCGAGGGCAGCCTCACCGATACCCAGAAGAAGGGTTGGCTCACCAAGCTCTACGAAACGCTCCGGCTCTACTGAGCCCTGAGCCCGCCGATTCCGCCATGACCCTGCGCCCTACACTTCTTGCCCTGCTAGCCCTGGCCGCCGCCACCCTCGCCCGGGCCGACGGCTCCCGCCTCAAGGACCTGGCCGTGGTCGAAGGCGGCCGCGACAATCAACTGGTAGGGTACGGCATCGTCGTGGGCCTGGCCGGCGACGGCGACAAGAACTCCGAGGCCACGCTGCGTTCCATCGCCAATGCGCTGCAGCGCTTCGGCATCTCCATTCCCTCCTCGCTACTGAAGTCCTCCAACGCCGCCGCCGTCATGATCACGGCCGACATCGGCCCCTTCCTCAAGCCCGGCACCCGTATCGACATCAATGTGGCTGCCATCGGTGAGGCCAAGAGCCTTCAGGGCGGTGTGTTGCTGCAGACTCCCTTGCTCGGTGCCGACGGCGCCGTCTACGCGGTGGCGCAGGGGCCGGTGGCCGTGGGCGGTTTCCTCGGGGGCAATGGCGGGGCAGGGGGCGCCACCGTGCAGAAGAACCACCCCACCGTGGCCACTGTAACCAACGGGGCCATCGTGGAGCGCGAGATCCCCGCCACCTATGTGCGCGACGGCGTGGTGCGCCTGCTCCTACACTCTCCCGACTTCACCTCCGCCGCCCGCATCGCCGATGCGATCAACGCGCGTTTCCCCGCCTCCGCCCGCGCTCAGGATGCCGCCACCGTAGCGGTGGCCATGCCCGCCGATTTCGTGGGCAACGAGGTCTCCTTCATCGCCTCGCTGGGGGCCATCGAGAGCCGGCCCGACACCCCGGCGCGCATCGTGCTCAACGAGCGCACCGGCACCATTGTGGCCACTGCCACAGTACGGCTCTCACAGGTGGCCATCAGCCACGGTTCGCTCACCATCAAGATCGCCTCCACTCTGGGCGTCTCCCAGCCGGAGGCCTTGAGCAAGGGGGGCGAGACTGTCGTGGTCCCCTCCACACGCACCGAGGTCACCGAGGTGAAGGGCGGCTTCCAGGTGGTGGACGAATTGCCCTCGGTGGAACAACTCGCCCAGGCCCTCAACGCCTTGGGCGTCTCCTCGCGCGAGATGATGGCCATCTTTCAAAGCCTCAAACGCGCCGGCGCCCTTCAGGCCGAAGTGGTGATCAACTGAATCTCCTGCCATGTGCGCCGCCTCCATCTCCCCGTTGCTCGGTGTGGCCGATTCGGCCTCCGTGCAGCGTGCGCTCAAGTCCGGCCCCGCGCGCCCGGCTGCGCAGGCCGCCGCCGAGCAGTTCGAGGCCATTCTCGTGCGTCAGCTCCTAGGCGACGCACTCAAACCCATGCTTGGAGGCTCGGGCGAGTCGCCCGCCCCGGGCAGCGATATTTACCAGTACCTTGTCACCGACGTCGTCGCCCAGAGCGTGGCCCAGGGCGGGGGCTTGGGCATCGCCAAGATGCTCAAACCCCAGCTCACACCGAAAGGCGCCGCGAATACCAAGGAGAGCTCCCCATGATTCTTGCCGACACCATCCCGTTTCCCGCCGCCGCCCAGGCTTGGACCCCCGTGGTCGACGCGCTGCGCAATGAACTCGCCGAATACGGTGGACTGCTGAGGCTCTTCGATGAGCAGCAGAAGACCATCTTCACCCTGGATTCCGAAGGGGTGGCCGCCTTCGTTCCGTTGCTGGAGCAGCAGGCCGAGGTCGCGCGTAGCTGCCGGCTCGAACGCGAACAAACCGTGCGCCGTTATGCCACCCAGCGCGGCCAGCCGGTGGACCGCTCGCTGCGCCAGTTGCTGCCCGAGTTTCCCGCCGTGGTGCGCCCGCTCCTGGAGGCGCTCATCGACGAGATCAACCACCTGCTCAAGCGCGCCAAGCAGCGCACTCGCCAGAACCACATGATGCTCACCCGGCTGGTGGACCTGCATCGCGAGCTCGTGCCCAATCTTCGCCCACAATCGTTCACCAAGACCTACTCCCGCCACGGTCAGGTAGCCGTGGCCACCGCAGGAGTGGGGCCCACCTACCGAGCCGCCGGTTGACCCCCTCCAGCCATGCCCGGACTCTTCGACAGCCTCTACACCAGCTCCAACTCGTTGCGCGCGCAGAGCGCGGCCCTCGACATCGTGGGGCGCAACATGGCCAACGTGAACAATGCCTCCTATGCGCGCCAGCGCGTGGTGTTTGGGGACAAGGGCTCGGTCAATACTCCGCTGGGAGCGCAGAGCCTGGGCATCGAACCCGTAGCCATCCAGCAGATGCGCGACACCCTCCTCGACACCCAGGTGCGCGAGGAGACCGCCAACTCCGAGTTTCTCAATTCCCAGGCTCAGTACCTCCAGCAGGCCCAGACCGCATTGGGGCAGGGCCTCTACAGTCAGTCCGGAACAGTCGATACGATATCCAGTTCCACCGCGCTGCCCGCCGGCATCTCCGCCTCCGTCGACGCCTTCTTTAACGCCTGGCAGAGCTACGCCACCAAGCCCGCCGATTCCGTAAACAAACAGCAGCTCTTAGCTACCACCGACGACCTCATTAACAAGGTCAAGCTGGCCGACTCCCGCCTGGCCGACCTCGCGCTGCCCCCCCCCGTGCTGGGCAACTCGATCTCCGGCCAGATGGACACTGGCGCCGACCAGGTAAACGGACTGCTCACCACCCTTGCCGATCTCAACCGCCAGATCGGCCGCGCCGAGATCATCAACCCCGGCACTGCCGTCGATCTGCGCGACCAGCGCCAGGGCAAGCTCGAGGAACTCGCCAAGTACGTAGACTTCACCACCGTCCAGCAAAATTCGGGACAGCTCGGCATCCGCGTGAGCGACGGCGCAGGCGGCACCGTCGCCTTGGTCGACCTTTCTGGCGTCAACGGCTCGCTGGCCCGCAACGGTTCCGCCTACGAATGGACTCCCACCGCGGGCGGCGCTCAGGCGGTCTCTTTTTCCGCGGGCAGCCTGGCGGGCTATCAGCAGGTAGGCGCCTCCATCCAGGGCTACCGCGACCAACTCGACACTTTCACCAGTGCGATGGTCACCCGGGTAAACACCGCCTACAACTCCGGCGTAAACGGCAACTTCTTCGCTGCCGGCGGCACCACCGCGGCCACCATCGCCCGCACCGCCACCACCGCCAACATTGTGGCCACCGACGTAGGCGGCCCCAGTGGCGGCAACGACCGCGCACTAGCCGTGGCGGCCATCTCCACCGACAACACCTTTCTCAACGGCACCCCCACCCAAGCCTTCGCCCGCATCGTGACTACGGTGGGCCAAGATGTGTCCACCAACCAAGCTCGGGCCGAGGACCAGAAGTCCCTCGGTGATTTGCTGGCTGCACAGCGCGATTCCTACGGAGGTGTTTCCCTGGACGAAGAAACGGCCGACATGATGCGCTACCAGCGCGCTTACCAGGCCTCCGCCAAGATGATGTCCATCCTCAACGAGTTGATGAGCACGATGATGGAGACGCTGGCGCGCTGACCGCGCCCAACCTGATCCTCCTACCCCGGCACCACCATGATCCGCATCACAGCCAACACCCTGGCCAACCGCCTCACCACCGATCTCACTCGGCTGGGCAGCACCCAGAGCCGCCTCACCCAGCAGATGGCCAGCGGCAAGCGCCTCATCGATGCCAGCGACGACGTGCCCGCCGCCGGCCGCGTGATGGGCTACGAGAGCGAGAAGCGTTCGCTCCAGCAATACGAGCGCAACGCCCAGCGAGGCAGCACCGATATCGCCGTGGGCACCACGGCCCTCATGTCGATCCATGATCTTGCCAGCAAGGCCTTCAATCTGGCCCCCGCCGCATCCGCCTCCGGTGATCCCGCCCAGCACGCCGCCCTGGCCACTCAGATCGACGGCCTCCTCGAACAGGCCGTCTCCCTCGCCAACATCCAAGTCAACGGCAACTACCTCTTCGGTGCCCAGGAGACGGGCACAGCACCGTTCAGCGTCACCCGCAATGTCGCCGGCCAGATCACGGCAGTCACCTACAACGGCACCGCCGGTGCCGCACCGCAGATCGCGGTGAGCGAGGGTGCTCAAATAGCCACCACAACCAGCGGTACCCAAAATCAGCAGCTCGAAGACTACCTCAATCATCTCGCGCAGGTGCGCGATGCGGTGGCGGTGGACAACAAGCCCTTGATCAACTCGCTGCAGAACTCGATCGGCGACGACGAGGATCACATCGTCAACATGCAGAGCATTCTCGCCAGTTCGCAGTACCGCCTGGAGGTCACGCGCACCCAGAACACGACCCGCTACAACCAGCTCTCCGACCTCTCCAGCAACGAGACCGACGTCAACATGGCCGAGACCATTGTGAAGTACCAGTCCTCCGACCGCTCCTATCAGGCCGCCCTGCAGGCCGGCGCCAAGATGATGAAGCAGTCGTTGCTCGACTACATCTAATTCTAAATCGCGTTCAAGATGAGACCAATGCGAGTCCGTGTAGGAGCGTGCTTGCACGCGATTCCGTACCGATCCGCCTTCAGCCTTCAGCCTTCAGCCATTCAGCCTTCGCTTCCCGTAGGGTCGTCGCTCGCCGACGTACCGCTCCGATGTAGGAGCGTGCTTGCACGCGATTCCGTACCGCTCTGGGGTAGGAGCGTGCTTGCACGCGATTCCGTACCGCTGCGCCTTCAGCTTTCAGCCTTCAGCTTTCAGCCATTCAGCCCCCGCTTCCCGTAGGGGCGGACCTTGCGTCCGGACCGCCTCGACCCAACCAAAGATACCCACGTCATGACTACACAGGAACTCGACACCCTCATAGCCCAGGCCGAAGGCGGCTCTGCCGACGCCCAGTTCCAGCTCGGCCTCTGCCATGCCTCCGGCGATGGGCTCGCTCTGGACCCGGTTGTAGGCGCCCGGTGGATCGCCGAGGCCGCCCGCCAAGGGCACCCCCATGCGCAGTGCACGCTGGGCCTGCTCTGTGTAAAAGGCGAAGGCTTGCCCCAGGACTATCTAGCCGCCGGCACTTGGTTTCGTGCCGCCGCCGCGAAGGATCCGCAGGCGGCCTTCAATCTGGCGCAGCTTGAGCAGGCCAATCTCGTGGCCGAGGAATATCCCGGCGAAGTGGCCGAAATGCTCCGCGCCGCCGCCGCCGGAGGCATTCCCGAGGCGCAGTTCAATCTGGGTATCGAGCTGTTGGTGGCGGCCGAATCGGACGAGGCCAAGACCGCCGCCGCCGAGCTGATCTTTGCCGCGGCCAAGACCGGCCTTGCCGACGCCCAATACCAGGTGGGGCTCATGCTCGACACGGGGGAGGGCATGACTCGCGACCCGCTGCTGGCCGTGGAGTGGTACTCGATGGCCGCCGGCCAGGGCCATGTGAGCGCGCAGTACAATCTCGGCCTGCACTACGAACTAGGGCACGAGGGGCTGGAGCGCGACCTGGCTCGCGCCTGCGAGCTCTACCGCGAAGCCGCCGCCGCCGGCCACGAGAAGGCCATCGACTCGCTCATCGCGCTGGCCGGGTAGGCAAGGCCAGCGGCACCGCCCGGCCGGGCATAGAGCTTTCGCCCGTGCTTTCCCTCCCGCTCGGAGGCATGGACTACGTCCACATCGTTGCTATAACAGAATATTTGCACGGGGGCTCAGGCGGAACCATGCAATCGTACCGCTTTGCGCTCTTGCAGTGCCCGAATTCCGATGTCCGCCGTAGGAGCGTGCTTGCACGCGATTCCGCGCATCGGTCCGGGCGTGTCGCCCTCCGATGAACTCGCCTCTTCGTAGGAGCGTGCTTGCACGCGAATCCGCACCGTTCCGATGTAGGAGCGTGCTTGCACGCGAATCCGCAACGTTCCGATGTAGGAGCGTGCTTGCACGCGAATCCG
>CAJCBL010000008.1 GCA_903960515.1 uncultured Verrucomicrobiota bacterium | reverse complement strand
GCGCTCTTTGCGTTCCTTGCGGTAAATCCCTTCCGTGCTCCGTGATCTCCTCCGCCTCTCTGTGGCCTCTGTGACCCGATTCTTCTCTGCTGCTGATCGCTGCGCTCTTTGCGTTCCTTGCGGTAAATCCCTTCCGTGCTCCGTGATCTCCTCCGCCTCTCTGTGGCCTCTGTGACCCGATTCTTCTCTGCTGCTGATCTCTGCACTCTTTGCGTTCCTTGCGGTAAATCCCTTCCGTGCTCCGTGATCTCCTCCGCCTCTCTGTGGCCTCTGTGACTAGATTCTTCTTTGCCGCTGCTCTCTGCGCTCTTTGCGTTCCTTGCGGCTAATCCCTTCCGTGCTCTGTGATCTCCTCCGCCTCTCTGTGACCTCAGTGACCAGATTCTTCTCTGCTGCTGATCTCTGCGCTCTTTGCGTTCTTTGCGGTTAATTCCTTCCGTGCTCTGTGATCTCCTCCGCCTCTCTGTGACCACCAACACTTCCTCTTCCCCCTACGAAGCCGTCATCGGCCTCGAGGTCCACGTGCAGCTCAAGACCCGCTCGAAGATGTTCACGCGCGTGGCCACTGGCTTCGGCGAGCCGCCCAACACCCTCACCGACCCGGTTGTGCTCGCCCTGCCCGGCACCCTGCCGGTGATGAACAAGGAGGCCCTCGACAAGATCATCCGCACCGGCCTGCTCCTGGGCTGCGAGATCGCCCCGTTGTGCAAATGGGACCGGAAGAACTATTTCTACCCCGACAGCCCGAAGAATTACCAGATCTCCCAATACGACCAGCCCATCTGCCTGCGCGGCAGCGTGGAGATCGAGCTGCCCGGCGCCGCCCGCAACATCATGGGCGAGCATACCACCATCCCGCTCACGCGCATCCATCTCGAGGAGGATGTGGGCAAGCTCAACCACGGTGCCGCCGAGAGCCTCATCGACTATAACCGCGCCGGCACCCCGCTCATGGAGCTGGTGACCGACCCCGCGCTCAAATCGCCCGACGAGGCCTTCGCCTTCCTCACCGCCCTGCGCATGATCCTGGTGTCCGCCGGCATCTCCGATTGCGACATGGAGAAGGGCCAGATGCGCTGCGACGCCAATATATCGATCCGCCCCGTGGGAGCCGAAAAGTTGGGGACCAAGGTGGAGCTCAAGAACCTCAACTCCATCTCCTTCGTGCGCGACGGCATCGCCCACGAGATCCAGCGCCAGACCGCCGTCGTGCTCGGCGGCGGCACCATTCGCCAGGAGACGCGCGACTTCGATGGGCAGACTGGCACCTCGCAGTCGCTGCGCTCCAAGGAGATGGCCCACGACTACCGGTATTTCCCGGACCCCGACCTCATGCCCGTGAAGGTCGACGAGGACTGGAAGACCCAGTTGCGCGTAGGGCTGCCCGAACTGCCCTTCGACAAGCAGCGCCGCTTCTATGCCGAGTACCAGGTCCCGTATACGATCACCTCCGTGCTCGTGCCCGACCGCGCGCTCAGCGATTACTTTGAGGAGACGGCGAAACTCGCCGGCCCCGGTCGCGCCCAGGCCGTGGGCAACTGGATCGCCAACGACCTGCTGCGCGAGCTCGGCGCTGCCGGCCTCGGGCTTGCCGCCTCGAAGGTGCGCCCCGCCCACATCGCCGCGCTCGTCGCTCTAGTGGACGCCGGCACGATCTCGTCGAGCAGCGCCAAGGAAGTATTTGTAGAGATGGCGCAAACGGGCGAGTTGCCCGAGTCCATCGTCGAGCGCCGTGGGCTCAAACAGGGCACCGACACAGGCGAATTGGAAATCTGGTGCCGCGAGGCCATCGCTGCCAACCCGAAGTCCGTAGCGGAATTCAAGACCGGCAACGAGAAGGCGATCAACTCCTTCAAGGGCGGGGTGATGAAAGCCTCCAAGGGCAAGGCCAACCCGAAGCTCGTCGACGAAGTGCTGCGCAAACTCCTGGCCGAAGGGTGAGGCCGCGCGTGCGCCCTGGCCGCCCCCTGCCCCCCAGCAACAAGCGAGCACCCCGGTTCAAGCCAAACAAAGCACTTGGGCACAGAGGCCACCGAGATAAGGCAAGAGAGCTAGCACAGAGATTTCGGAGAGAAATCGCCCTTTAGCTTAAACGCAGCAGTTGGATTTACAGAAGTTAACGAAGATCACGAAGAATGAGGTAGTTGGCTCGGAGTTTCGCCTTCTGGGCGTTCACCCTTTGAGTGTTCGCTCCGGCCTAAGACTGGTTCGTCTCATTCATCTTCCGCTCTTTGTCCCCTTCGTTTCCTTCTGTGAACTGTTCTTTCGGGTTTTAACGCACGACGGCCATCCAAAACCGGAAACCCCGGCAGGCGGGCTGTTGCGAATTTGTCCGCCCCCGGAGCATCAGGACTTGCTTACCCCCAACTGGCTATGGCTACGATGGTCGCACGAAAGGACCCTCCCGCCCCGCGAACTTCTCCCACCTCTGAGCGACCTACGACTACGACCGCCGCTGCGCTTTCGCCGCAGAGAATGCAGCGGATTTTATTGGGCCACGGGTGCCGACTGATACCGATCTGTTTGTCGGAACTTATAGCCGTAGCTATAGAGCGAATGTTAAGGCGGGCGTGAACGGCCTGTATACTCCGCATCACTCGTTACAAGACGCGGTAAGTCTTACAAAACACGGGCGCGGAGTTACCATCAATCTACGCAAGGATCTGCACGAGCTTACTCGGACATTCAAAAAACCGGTTGAACCAGGGCTTTCAATCCGGCAGCATCTGGCGCGTGACGTTGTCGATTTGCGGAAGATTTTGGGCGACGCCGGCTACGATCAGAGCGTCATTAATAGGCAGCTGCAGGAGCTGATTCGTCAGAACAAAGCCATTCCAGGATTCCCAGGACGCCCACCACTACCGCCTCAATGAATCTCGACGAAGCCCTTGAATTCTTGCTTTCGCATCAGCCGTTGCCGGCGGATCGTGAGCTAAACGAAGTCACCATCCAAAAATATGATGAGGTGAGGCGGTTCTTTTTGGCCAAACCAGATGTTGCCTGTATACGCCCGTTTTTGGGCTCGTTTGGCGAGGGTGATGGCCTTGGCGTTTACCAACTTGTGGGAGACGTCTTTCGCCGATTGCCGAGGACGGCAGTCGTTGATGCCCTCGCCGAATCGCTTATGAGTAGGTGTCGGAGTGTTTGTTACTGGAGCGCCCAACTTGCTGCTGAGTTTCCATCGGCCGAACTTGTTCGGCCTTTACTTGGGCTTCTCAAAGTGGACGACTATGATCTGAAATATGCGGCTTTGACTGCGTTAGAACAATCCGGGAGCTCCGCTGTTGTCCATGAGATCGAGGAATTTTTGAGCCGGGAGAATGACAATGAGCTTCGCGAATTAGCCCAGGAAGTCGTCGAAAGCCTGGAAGGCCGGATTTAAGGGGTCGAACTTTGCAAGTTGCACTCGGCAATCGATCTCTGAACCAAGAGGTTCTCTTAATTGGCAACTTCGACTTTGAACGAGTTGTGGAAGTGGAGGCATGCATGAGCGTCAGGTGGTTTTCGGGGTGGAGATGAGAGCGAAAGGCGAGCCGTGCTTGCGTTGATTGGCGAGGTGTTTG
>CAJCBL010000007.1 GCA_903960515.1 uncultured Verrucomicrobiota bacterium | reverse complement strand
GTCCACTCCGGGCACACCGTCATTGTTGATCACCGCCTCCGGTGCATCCGCCAGCACATCCTCACGCAGCAGTTCTCCATACAGGCTATAGAACCGCCAACTCGGCTGCGCCTTTGCTTCCCGATACAGCGCCCGTTGCAGGTTGCGAACCTTTAGCGACGTTCGTATCCAGAGTTCATCACCCTGGCCATCGTCTTGGGTTTGAGGTCCTTTGCTGCGCTGGCGCGCGTTGGCACAAGTGCCCGCCCTTCGCTCCGCGCGGGTTATGCTGTCCCGCACATAAACGCTACTATGGCGGTATCCGACTCCTGTCCACGCCCGCGCGGCCTTGACGAAGTCGGACTTGCACCGGCAGTGGCGGCCGCTCCCAGCGCGGCCGCACTAGGGCAGGCCTACTTACCCCATCTCCCCTTCCCAACCCGCCGCCCCCGCTGACCCCGCCGACGCGTTAATCGCCCTTGGGCCCTTGGGAACCGACGTTCTCTCTGTCCTGTAGCGGTCCTGACAGCCTTCGCCGTTACGGCAGCGGGTCGGCTCGTCGGTTGATGAGTTTTCGAAGCTCATTCGATGGGGAAAGGGGGCACCTTTGTTGCGACTGGCTGGTTCAAAATTCGATCGTGCTTTCCGGCGGTGCCCCGCGGCACGCGCCCGTGGCCGGCCCTTTCGCCCGCGTATCGTCTGATTCGGTCGAGCAGAATCTCACTGCTGTGGTTGATGGATTCATTGGCGCACGCCGTGATGCTCCAGTCCGAATGTAGTGCCGCCCCTTGTGGCCGTACCGGTTCGATACGGTGCGTAGTGCCCGCGAATTCTTCGCTGCGAAGAATTCGCGGGCTACGCCCCTACTCCACCGCTGGAAAACAGATCAGAGCGATAGTGCCGTCGAACCCCATGATTGCACCACAGCGGGGCACGAAACTCTCGCGAGTTGCGCTACAACCGGATCGCCACGCCTCAACGGTGACGATCCCAGTCCCTCCCTACAGCGGAACAAAGCCCCTCAGCCGTAACCGTGTAATTGCCCAAGCCGGCGGCTCTGCATCCATCTCCACCGGAGGTGGTGTAAGATCGTCGCCCCGCATTCTTCGCAGCGAAGAACGCTGGCACGAGGCACCGTCCGTGATCGAACCGGTACGGACACTAGCTCCGCCCCAACAATCGCACTGCATCGTCACGGCTCAGCGGGCGCCCGCCATCAAGCCGCGTTCGCTGTTGTCGGCAAAGGCGATGAAGGCCGCCACCTCGGGTTCGGACGCGGTGCCGTTGGCGCGCAATTTCTCCAGAGCCTGCGCCCGGTTGAGCCCCTCGCGGTAGAAGATGCGATAGATCGTCTTCACCCGCTCCAGTTGCCCCGGCGTGAAACCGGCCCGCTCCAGCCCGACCTTGTTGACAGCCCGCACCGAGGCCGGGCTGCCCTCTACGATCATGAAAGGGGGCACATCCAGCGACACCCGGCTCATTCCCCCGATCATCGCACGGTCACCGATGTGGCAGAACTGGTGCACGGCGGCCAACCCGCCCATCACCACGTGGCTGCCCATCTTGATGTGGCCGGCCAGGGTGGCATTGTTGCTCATCACCACGTGGTTTCCCACTACGCAGTCGTGCGCGATGTGGGTGTAGGCGAGGAAATGGTTGTTGGAGCCGATGACCGTGAAATGCCCGTCGAGGGTGGCCGCATGCACTGTGCAGAACTCGCGGAATACATTGCGGTCGCCGATATGGGTGCCCGGCTTGCCACCACGGTACTTGAGATCTTGCGACTTGAGGCCGATACAGGCGAAGGGAAACACCTCATTGCCGCTCCCCAGTACGGTGTTGCCCTCCACGGTGGCATGGTGATGAAGCACAGTGCCGTCGCCCAAGTGCACGCCGGCGCCGACGTAGGCGTACGGGCCGACAACGACCCCTGCGCCAATCCGCACGGAGGGATCGACGATGGCGGTAGGATGGATCTGCGTGGGCATTAGGGGAGGACTTGGGAGGGGATCGGAACCGGGGGCTGCGCGAGCGTAGCCCCCAGGGGCTCAGTCGATGGCGCTGTTGTCCACCATCGCAAACATCAGCTCGGAGGAGGAGACCACCTGGCCGTCTACGGTGCAGGAGGCCTCCGCAGTGCAGATCTTGTTCCCACGGTTCTTGGTCATCTTGACGTTGATGACCAGTTGGTCGCCGGGGCGCACAGCCTTGCGGAACTTCACCTTGTCGCAGCTCATGAAGAGGGCGGTCTTGCCCTCGGCCGAGACCCGCCGCAGCAGCAGGATGCCGGCGGCCTGCGCCATCGCCTCGATCTGAAGCACTCCGGGCATCACCGGGTTGCCCGGATAGTGGCCCTGGAAAAACGGCTCGTTTACCGACACGTTCTTGAGCGCCACCAACTCGTCGGCGCCCTTGAGCTCGAGGATGCGGTCGAGCAGCACGAAGGGGTAGCGGTGCGGCACCATATCTAGGATACGACGGATGTCCAGCGAGGTCTCCGAGGCCAGCACCATGGTGCGGGAGGGCGCAGCCGCCTTGGGCTTGCCCTTCTTCTGCTCCTGGAGCCGGTCGAAAAGGATCTTGGTGAGCTCGGAGTTGATCGCATGGCCCGGGCGGATCGCGATGATGTGGGCCTTCAGCGGGCGCCCCAGCAGCAGCACGTCGCCGATGATGTCCAAAATCTTGTGGCGGACGAACTCGTCCTTGAAGCGCAACGGCTCCTTGGAGATGATCTTGTCGCCGCGGATCACTACGGCGCAGTCCAGGCTGCCGCCGCGGATCTTGCCCATCTTGAGCAGCTCCTCGATGTCCTCGTAGATGGTGAAGGTGCGCGCCGCCGCCACCTGTGCGGCGTAGATGTCCGGATCGATCGTGAGCGCCAAGTGCTGAGTGTGGATACCACGGTCGTCGGCCGAGGTGCAGGTGATCTTCAACTGGTCGCACGGCAGGGCGATGATCGAGGAGCTCCCGCGGGAGACCGACACGGGCTGGTCGAGCACATAGTATTCGCGTTCCGCATCCTGCTCGACCGGTTCGCCCTCGAGAATCATGTTCACGAAGGGGCGCGCCGAGCCGTCGAGGATCGGGGGCTCGCAGCCGTCCATCTCGATGACCACGTTGTCGATTCCGCAGCCGTGCAGCGCACTGAGCACATGCTCGACGGTGTGGATCTTGGCGTGGCCGCTGGCGATCGTCGTGCTGCGCACGAGATCGACGATGGCATCGACCTGGGGGCGGATCTCGGGCTGGCCGTGGAGATCGACGCGTTTGAAGACGATGCCGTGGTTGGCGGGAGCGGGCTTAAGCGTAAGGCGCACCATGTCGCCGGTGTGGAGACCGGCGCCTTTGGTAGTGACCTCTCGCAGCAGGGTGCGTTGTTTCATCAAGAAAGCGGCCGAGTGTCCGGGGCTCCGCCGGGCTGGCAAGTCATTAGAGAACCCCGGACCAACATCGGGTGCCGGCGCTCGCCCTCTGCAAATCCCCTCGACTGGCGGGTTGACAGTGCTTGGAGCCACCCCTTACTCGGAACCTTTTCTCAACTCCGATCCGAATCTGTCATGCAAGCGAACGACCTCCGCAAGGGCCAAGTCATCAAGTTCAACGGCGAAAGCTGCCTCGTCATGGAGGTCATGCACCGCACCCCCGGCAATCTGCGCGCCTTCGTGCAGGCCAAGATGCGCAACCTGCGCACCGGCCGCTCGGGCGACCAGCGCTTCAACTCAACCGAGTCCGTCGAGGTGCTCACCACCGACCGCCAGACCCTCGAGCTCAGCTACATCAAGCGCGACACCTGGCACTTCATGAATCCGACTTCCTATGAGCAGATCGAGCTCAACGAAGCACTCATCGGCGACGCCAAGAACTACATCGTGCCCAACGGCAAGGTAGAGGTGCTCTTCGTCGACGACGTTCCGGTATCCGTGGATATCCCCAGCTCGGTGGTCCTCAAAATCGTAGAGTCCGCCGACGGCGTGAAGGGCGACACCGCCAGCAACGTGCAGAAGCCTGCCAAGCTGGAAACCGGCCTCATCATCCAGGTGCCGCTCTTCATCAAGGAAGGCGAGTCCGTGAAGGTCAGCACCGACAACGGCTCCTACATGGGCCGCGCCTGATACGGCAAACGCCAGCCATTATCACTCTCAAGCCGGTCTCCTCACGGAGGCCGGCTTTTTGCTGGGCTGCGGGGCCGGCCAACAAACACCGCGATCAGCCCGCGGCGGAGGCGGCGCCCGGGCCTACGCTCCACCGAAGCTGGTGTAGTGCCCCGCCCACGAAAATGCCGAAGGCGACCAGACGCAGGGTTGAAGCTTCAATGAAAACTGACCCCAGAAAGGCGAATGGAGAGCCAGTTGCTAACTGGCGCTCCGCGCAGGGTTGAGTTCTGCATTCAGCAAACTGCGATCCGCGCAGGCGGAGCGCGGTGGCACCCAAGCCGCCACTCCGAGATCCTGCGACACAGGCGGCCCTATCAGGCGCTGGCCAGCCGCTCCTCGGCTACATCGGAGAGGGTCTTCTTCTCCGCTTTCGCCCTCGCCCGCAACGAAGCGAGAACCTCCGGACTCAGCCGAAGCAAGACCGGCTTGCGGCCAGCCGACTTGCGACCCGCCCCGGGGCGCGCACCTCCATGAGTGAAGGGCCCGAAGCGAAGCCCCTCGGGTTTGGGCAACGGTTCGCCGTTCAAGTCCCTCAGGTTGACCTGGTATCCTTCTGCATCGAACACGGGTTTCTCAGGGTTTTCTTTGTGCTTTTTCATAGAGTGTTTTTCCCACCTTCCAGTAGCCGGCACCGATGAGCCGAATGGTCCCGCCAGGACGGTGTGTATAGCGAACGAGCATCACACGAAGTCCGACCTTGCCGAGCAGCCACCATCGCAACTCCCGTTCACCACTGTGTTCCGAGTCGAAGGCGACAACGGCACAGGGATCATCGAACGCCTTCTGCGCTTCGCTAAACGCCACGCCATGTTTGGCGAGATTGGCCGCTTCCTTCCGAGCGTCCCAAGTGAACTTCACGAGGGCACCATGGCGCTGGGCATTTGAAAATCAATATCCCTTTTCAAGGCGATCCGCCTCCCGAAATGAATGCCACCCGTGCAAGCATCATCCGCCGTAGCAGTGACGATTCAGTCCGCTTGTAGGGTCGGCCATCCGTACCGACTCGACCGCGGTGGGTCGTGCCAGCGTTCTTCGCTGCGAAGAATGCGAGGGCGAGATCCTGCACCATCTCCGGTGGCATGGAATTCGGAACCATCGTAGTGGTGAATTGCATGCTCACGGCTTGGGCGCGTGCACACCACCCGAGCGCGGGCCTACCTACCCTCGCCGGGCGTCCCGCTTCGATGTTCGTAGCTGGAGCGTGCTTGCACGCATTCCTTCCGTCGTAGGAGCGTGCTTGCACACTTTCCTTCCGTCGTAGGAGCGTGCTTGCACGCGATCCTTCCTTCGTAGGAGCGTGCTTGCACGCATTCCTTCCTTCGTAGGAGCGTGCTTGCACGCGATCCGCGCCCGGGATCGCGTGGAAGCACGCTCCTACCACGAATTAGTGGAGACGTTCGGCTGGAGCCGGCCGCCCGGCTCCACTCGAACACATTCCCCCGCTCAGCCCTTGCCGATGCCGGAGGCCTTGAAGCCGATCGAGCGCAGCTTGCGCAGGTCCAGAATGTTGCGACCATCGAAGATCGAGGCCGGCTTCATCATCTGGGCGAACACGCGCTCGAAATCGATGCTCTTGAACTCGTCCCACTCGGTGAGCACGGCTACGGCATGCGCGCCCTCGGTGGCCGCGTAGGCATCGCTGCAGATGGTCACGGCGGGGTTGGGCTTGCCGTCCGCAGTCTTGGACGGGATGCCCAGATCGCGGAAGATCTCCTCGGCCGGCACCTTCGGGTCGTAGATGGCCAGGCGCGCCTGCTCGGCGAGCAGATCTTTGCATACGGTGATCGCCGGCGACTCGCGGGTGTCGTTGGTGTCCTTCTTGAAGGCGAAACCGAGCACCGCGATCCGCTTGTCGGCTACGGTATTGAAGAGTTCGCGCACGATGCGCTGGGTGAAGCGGTGCTTCTGCCAGTCGTTCATCTTCACCACGCTCTCCCAGTAGGCGGCCACCTGGGGAATGCCGAAGCTCTCGCAGAGGTACACGAGGTTGAGGATGTCCTTCTGGAAGCACGAACCGCCGAAGCCCACCGAGGAGCGCAGAAACTTCGCGCCGATGCGCGAGTCCTTGCCGATGGCGTTGCCCACCTCGTCCACGTCGGCCCCGGTGGCCTCGCACAGCGCGGAGATCGAGTTGATCGAGGAGATGCGCTGGGCCAGGAAGGCGTTGGCCACGAGCTTGGAAAGCTCCGACGACCACAGGTTGGTCGTGATGATGCGCTCACGCGGTACCCAGCGTCCGTAGACGTCGGCCAGCGTCTTCATCGCCGCCTCGCCCTCGGGCGTGCGCTCGCCGCCGATGAGCACGCGGTCCGGGTTTTCAAGGTCGGGCACCGCCGTGCCCTCGGCCAGGAACTCGGGGTTGGAGAGCACCTGGAATTTATGGCCCCGGGCGTTGGCCGTGAGGATGGCCGAGATCGACTCGGCGGTCTTCACCGGGATGGTCGATTTCTCCACGATGATCTTGGGGCCGTCGGCATGCTGGGCGATCGTGCGCGCCACCCCCTCGATGTACTTGAGATCCGAAGCCCGGCCGGCGCCGTGCCCGTAGGTCTTGGTGGGCGTGTTCACGCTCACAAAAATGAGGTCGGCCGCCTTGATGCCGCCCGCCACATCGGTCGAGAAGAACAGGTTGCGCCCACGCGACTCGCGCACCACCTCGTCGAGCCCAGGCTCGAAGATCGGCAGCGCGTCGGAATTCCAAGCGGCGATACGGGCGACGTTCATGTCGACCACCGTCACGCGGATGTCGGGGCACTTGCGGGCGATCATCGCCATGGTAGGACCGCCGACGTAGCCGGCACCGATGCAGCAAATATTCATGATCAGGAGCTAGTGTTCAGGTTGAGTTGGGGCTTTTGTGTCGAAGAATCGGACGCCTGTCCACGCCGCGTTGCGCCCGAACCGCCGGAAAGCGCCCATTTTCCCCCAAACGCGGTCCGCTGCCGCCGCACGCCGTGCACACTCCGCTACGGTACCGCCGCTAGTGCCGCACCTACACATGCACCGGATTACTGCGGCCCAGCCGTAACCGTTCATCCCCCACCGCAAAACGTGTTTCCCCCACCCTCACCGGCCCGCGGGCGCTGTACGGGCTCAACACGGTGCGCTTGCCCGGATACCGCTCAGCTCGCCGCCAACGCCTCCAGCACCTGCGACATCTGCCGGTTGAGCGCGGCGAAACGCTCCGGCCGCGCAAGCATCGCCTCCGCCGTCTGCACAAACGGCCCAGGCGCCAGATCCCCCGCCGACCCCGCGATGAGCTCCCTCGCCGACTCCTCCGTGGTCTCCAGGTGGAATTGCAGTCCCAACACGCGCGCACCTACCGCTATGGCCTGGTTCGCGCACGCCTCGCTGCCCGCCAGTCGCACCGCGCCCTCCGGCAGGTCGAAAGTCTCGCCATGCCAGTGAAACACCTCCGCGCCGTCCGGCAGCACCGCGCCCAGCGGATGCGTAGCCCCGCCGGCCGCCCGAGTGAGCGGCCACCAGCCGATCTCCTTGACGCGATTGCGATACACCTTCGCCCCCAGCGCGCTGGCGATGAGTTGCGCCCCCAGGCACACGCCCAGCACCCGCCTCCCCTGCGCGATTGTCCGGCGCACCAGTTCCTTCTCGGCGACCAACCAGGGCAGGGCCGCCTCGTCGTTTACGCTCATGCCTCCGCCCATGATCACCAACCAGTCGAACGCCGCCGGGTCCGGCAAGGCGTCTCCACGATAGAGATGCGTGGCGCCCACCTCGGCACCTCGGCCCCGGAACCAGGCCTCCATGCTGCCCAGTCCTTCAAATGGTTCGTGCTGCAGGTAGTGGACGCGCATGGCAGCGCCATGCCCGCACAAAGCCGGCCGGGATTCCACCCCATTTTCGGTCCCGTGGCCGGCGCAACCAATCGCGTCCGCGCCTGGACCAACCCGGTACCGCCGCGGCACCGATATACAACCACGTCAGCCGTCGTCGCTCACTTCATCCAAGACCCGGCACACCTGGTATTGGTAACTCCATGCCGCCGGCAGCGAGCGGTCCTGCTCCACGGCGATGGCCCGGGCGGAGTCCAGCCCGTGCAACCGGATCAGTTCGCCCGCCATCTCCTCGGGCGACAAGTCGCCGCCAGGCAGACCCAGGATGGTCGGCCGCTCATTCCACGCCCTCTGCGCCAGATCGATGAGTTGTGTGGTGTTCATGGGGATAGTTGTGTTCCCCCCTCATCGGCCGCCCGGGCGATTCTGTAAGCGAAAAGCCGGAGTCGTGGCCTGCGCCAACCAGATATCTTCGGAGCTTATAGGTCGTCGGGCCCCAGCCAGCGGAACGCAACGATGCGGAAGCGCCGCCCCAACGCTTGATTCAGCGCCAAGGTCGGCGGCCACGCTTCGGCGCCCTCGCCGGGGTCGATGAACTCCGGCCCCCGCTGCACCACCGCCTCGCACCACGCCCGCGCCGCCACCCGGTCCGCATGCTCGGCCGGCAACGCCGGATTGAGCGCCTGGGCGTGCACACGGATGGTGAAGGTGTCCGAGCGCACCGCCAGCAGCGGGGCGAGCGTATTGAGCACCCCCGCCTGAGTGAGGTAGTTGGCCGAATACCGCGCCGGAGGCCCGCCAACGTCTTCGCAATACTCCGCCCGTGAGTTCAAGCCCGCCGCCGCTATGGCCTCCTGCAGCAGCCCGCTGTTGACGAACTCCGCCACCGAGCGGAACGGCCGCGCCCTGGCGGCGACCGCCCCCGCCAAACGCGTAGCCAACGCCTGGATCGCCTCGTCCGGGAAGTGGCGCACACCCCGCGCCTCCGCCGCTGCGAAGGGCGCCGACTGCGCGAAACCAAAGAACGGATTCTCCAGGTCGGCCTGCCGGCCCGCGCCATCCGCCCACCCGAGCACCGTGCGCCCCAGCAGCACCGTCCACGCCTGGGGCGAGGCGGAGTTCACGTTGAACATGCCCTCCACGCCCAGAAACCGCGCCGCGTGGAGGCCTCCGAGCTCGCCCGCCGTGGGCTGCGCTCCGCCGCTGCCCGCGCATACCCGATACCGCACATTGGGCAGCCTCTCGCCAGCAAGCCGGCTCTCCGCCACCGGGTTGAAGAAGGCCGAATCGAAAACGCGGTTGCGCGCGCCGCCCCAGGAGCTGCCCACCGAGAGGGGCCGCTCCCCCACCCCCGAGAGCTGGCCCAGCGCCGCGATGCTTAGGTTGCGCTGCACGGTGAAGTCGTACGCCGCGAACCCTCCACCGGCCGCAAAGAGCTCGCCGCCCGCGAACTGCTCTTCCACAGCCTGCGCGCAGGCCGCCGGATCGGCACCGGCGCAGGTCCAGAACTCTGCGGCGTAACCAAGCTGCGGACTCTTCAAATCGGGGGCCGCAGGGAGCGGTGCCTCCGCATCCACCCAGTCGCCCCACGCCCTGCGGGCGGGCTGGAGGCGGTAGTGGTAGCTCACCCCCAGCCGGGCAACCGCACCGCTGCCTGCGAACGGTCGATTCCCCGCCACCGACCATCCGCTGCCGCTGCGCGCAAACCCCGGGCTGGGGAAACCGCCCAACAACGTAAGCGGCTGCGCGCCCCCCGCCGTATTCCACAACTCCACCTGGAGCTCGCGTGCCGCATCGGCGCCCGCCTCGAGCCTCAGCGCGTCGTCGGCCGTATCGGCCGGGGTCGGATCCGCCGCCACCAGGCCACTGTCCCACGCCTGCTCCACCACCGTCTCCACAACCGTGATCGCGCCCGCTGCGAGGTCCCCGGGCAGGTCCACCCCGATCTCGCGCTCCGGCCCGAGCACCGCGCGCAGATCGAGCTCCCCCACCGCCCCCGCAGGCCCCGCCACCCGAAGCACGGGCAACCCGCTGTCGCCCCACGCCCCGGCGGACCGCCGCCCGCCGATGCGCACCCGATAGTCGGTTACGCCGGAGGGAGTGTGCGCCAGCGGCAGGTTGAACGGGTTCCACAGTTCCAGCCGCAGCCGGCAACCAGCCAACACCCGCTCGCCGCCCTCCTCCCGGTAGGGCACGAAATCAAGGGCCCATTCGGTGACGATGGGCTTGATCTGCGCGGCCGGCTCTCCGGCGGCCGCAGTGCCCGCCTCCACCGGCAGGCGACCCGCCACCGGCCGGTAGTGCTCCAGATCTTTCACTGCCGCCGGCACCTCCCCCGAGCCGAGCGCGCTGTAGTTGCGGCGCAGCCCGCCGCCGGCCGCGTCCGCCAGCACGCCCAGCGAGTGCACGGTGATGTCGTGGTAGTGCTCCCTCAGAAACGCGCGATAGCGGTCCCTCGCCAGCGTTGACTCCAAAGTCTGGAAGCGCAGTTGGCCCACGGTAAGTGCCGCGGCGCACTCGGCCCAGCGCGCCGCCGAGGCGGGATCGTTCTCGGCCTGCAACTGGAAGCCGCCCGGCTGCGGGTCGTAGTAGTTGAGCGCGTCGTTGCCCGAGCGGTGGGCCACCAACTGCCGCAGCCGGGCGCGCTCGGCTGCGCTGGTCACCGGGTCGTCCGGCGCCGGCCACACCGGCACGCTCACCTCGTCCACCCGATCGACGACGCCCACATGGCCCTTCACTCCCTCGTCGCCCGTCCAGTAGGCGAAGCGCCCGAGAGCCTGCGCCCCTCCGAGGCCGGGCAACGCCTCCGCCACGATGTCCTCGAATAGTGCGGCCACGCCGCCGCCTCCCGCCCCGCTGGTGTGTTCCCCCACTAATACCGCGCCGTTGGCCGCGGCGCCCTCGGTGACCACCGCCACGGAGGCGCTGGCCGGCAGCCCCGACACCAGCCAGACCGGCTCGCCGGCATCGGCCCACACACCGGTCCAATACGCGTTGCCGGCCCCCACGCACTGGGCCGTGGCTGTGCTGCGCGCATCGGGCCCGGCCGCCGCCTGCAGGCGGCCGATGGCCACCCGCAGACCCAGCAGCACGTTCTGCCGCGCCTGCTCCGCAGCGCCGCGCTGGGCCGTGGCCCTGAGCTCGCTGCGAGTGAGCGCCGCCAACGCCACCAGCAGCAACACCACCGCCGCCAGCAACGCCACCGCCAGCACCACGGCAAAGCCGTCGCGTCGCCTTCTCATGGCGACGCCTCCAGCACCACCCGGCGCGTGCACACCACCGAGTGCGCCCGGGCTATCTCCCACCACGCGGGCCCGGCCACTTGCCCCTGCTCAAGCGCGGCGATCTGCCGGGCCCCCTCCTCGGTGAGCACGCGGATGAACAGCTCCGCTGCGGTGGGGAAACCCCGGCTCGTCTGCCCTGCCGGCACGGGCGGATGCACCGGCACCGCCCCCGGCGAGGTGGTGGCCACAAACGCCCGGTTGTCGTTGCCGGTTGGAAACAGCAGCTCCAGCCGCCCGGAGCCCGCGGCGGGCCCCAGGAAGCGCACCCCGAAATCAACCACATGGTTGCCCAGCACCAGCTCCCGGCGCGGACGCCGCACAGTGCCGGCATCGCCCAGGTTGCCGCCGCCGCTGGTGGTGTTGTAGCCCTCGGCGCACAGATCGCAGCCCACCGCAAAGGTGGAGCGCTCGCGCGCCGGGCTGTCGTCGGAGTACGGACGCACCTCGGATCTGAACAACGAGTACACCTGGGCCGAGCCGGCGTCGCCGGTCACCGCATGCCGCACGATCTGGTAGGCTACCGCCCGCGGCCCCGAGGTGTTGGCCGCGGCGTCGTTGCGATCCGGCACCTGGGCGATGAACCGCAGCCACACCCCGGCCATGCCGAAGCGGCAGTCCTCCAGCCGGCCGCTCGCCGGGGCGAGCTGGAGCGAGGAAGCCGGCGTACCCGCGGCGGCCTCACCGGGTTTGCGCACCGGCGGCGACCATCTCGCCAGCGAGCCGCCGATGTCGCCGGCCCCGCTCTGGTCGGGCTGCACGGTGGCGATCAGCCATACCCGGCCGTCTCGGCGCATCACCGCGGTCTCCAGATCGCGGGCGAGCAGATCGAGGGCCTGCTCGGCCTGCTGCATGGCCACCAACCCTCCGCCCGCCCGTGCCCAGGTGGCGGACACCTGTGCGAGAATCGCAACCATGGCCCCAGCCAGCACCACGGTGATCGCGCTGGCCACGAGCAGCTCGACCAGGGTGAAACCCGAACGGCGGCGAAGGCTGTGCTTGGGAGGCGCGTGCATGTTCACGGGGTGATCGCGGTGTGGAAACGGAACTCCGAGCGCTGCGCAGCGGGCACCGGAGTGGCATCGGGCGGCAGGGCCAGCGGCCAGCTCACCCGCACCTCCACCACTACCCAGGCCGGGCCGGAGGCCGGGCTGAGCGCCCGGGTGACGTCGATCTGGAAATACCGCTCCGCCGCCGGGATACCGGGCGGAGCGCCGGCCGCAGGATCGTTGTCGGCGTAGGCCAGCGCCACGATGCGCGAGCCGTCGGCGCGGGCCACAAGCTGCAGCGACGCGCCACCGGCAGTGGCCGCCTGCACCTCCGCAAACCCGTAGCGGCGCAGCTCCGCGCCCACGCTCCCGGCCAGCGCATGCACCACATGCCGGTCGGCCACCTCGCGGGTGTCGCGCACCGCCGGTGCGAACAACGCCACCACGCCCAGCACGGCCACCGCCCAGAGGCACACGGCCATCATCACCTCGACCAGCGAGAAGGCCGGCGAGGCGCAGCGGAGGTATTGAGGCCGGAGTTTCACGGCCTAGAAGTCCCGGCGCCCATGGGCAAAGGTGGCCACCCCGTATTGCGAGATCGAGAACCCCGCAACGTTGTCGGGCTGCTCGCACACTACCGTCACCGGGAGCGCGTCGGACTGGGCCCGCCCCACGGCTACCACCAGATCGCCGGCGAGCGCCCCGCCCTGCGGTGAAAAGTGCACCACCCACCAGGCCGTGGTGCCCAGCACCGCCGGCTCGCTTCCGGTGGTCGCATACGCTTTGAGCGCGCTCGAGCGCAGCGCCCCACCGCCCGAGCCCCGGCTCCAGTCCTCCCCCACACGGGCGACAGCCCCCGGCCCGGCCGTGGGCAGCGCGGCGGGCGGCAGCACCACGATGCCCTCGGGGAGGAGAGTGCCGGCGTCCGTGGGTCGCCAGCCCGCGCCCTCCGGAGCGCACACCACCACGTAGCGAAGGAAACGCCCGGCCTGCGCCGGATCGGCGTGGACAAAGAGGCGCGCCGCACTCCCTCGGCTGGTGGCCAGGCTGCGGGCCTCGGCCACCCGCGAAGCCAGCAGGGCCACCGCCGCATCGCGGGCCATGCCCGGGCCCCCGCCGCGCCATGTCCCCACAACTACCGCGGCTACCGCCATCAGCCCTACCACCACCAGCAGCTCGAACAGAGTGAAGGCGCTCGCCGCGCCACCCGCTGCGCGTTTCCCGGAGCGTCGCCTTGGCCGTGCCCATGCAGTGGTGACCGATACCCCGCCAAGCCGGACGGACATCCGGTGCCTGTCGCAGAAGCGTGCTTGCACGCGATTGGACCCCTGCACCGCGTGCGGGCACGGACCTGCCGCCACAGGCGAGGGTGATCCCGCTGTAGGATGCGAGTTCATCGCCAACTGTAGACAATGTCCTCCGACGTGAGCCCGGCGCCGGCGGAGTAGAACAGCACTCCGGCCCTCACCCCGGCGGCCGGGAAAGCCGCAGCATCGGGGGCCAAGGCCGCCCCGGTCTGCGCGGAGACCACCACCGGCAACGTCGCCGGCGGCTGGATCAGGCCGTCGCCATCGCGGTCCACGAGCACGACGATGTCGGTGTTGCCGAAAGCGTCGCTGATCGGTGAATTCACTGCCGCGCCCACCTCCTCGCCCGTGAAGGACACAAAGGCCACGCGCCGGGGATTCGCCGCGAGGGCCCGGGGCAGGTCCGGAGCGGCGCCATCCTCGCGCCGGCCGGTGAGGGTTTGGAAGGCCAGCCCGGGCACCTCGTTGAGCCGCGCCGCCGCAGGAAGCGGGGCCGTGGTCGTAGCCGAAAAACTGGGATAATAGCCGTACTCGGCGCGGAAACCCTCGAGCGCCACCGACCACTGGGCGAACTGCGTCCTCACTCGCGCCCGCCTCGCCGACAACTGCGCATGCCCCACCACCGGCACCACAATCGCGGCGAGGATCGCTAGCACAGCGATCACGGTGATCAGCTCCACCAGGGAAAACGCCGCGCGGCGCGGCCGCCGCGACCGTATCCGTAGGGCGGTATCACCACCAAACCCCGCCCCGGCTGCGGGGGAGGCCGGGCCCGCCGGCCCACACGGGTCGCTCCCGGCGCAGAAAGCCGGGGCGAGAGCGAGAGCTTCACTGGCGGAGCAAAACGCGCCGGGAGCAACGGCGCCGCGAGCGGCGGCTCCCCCGGTGGAAGGAGCGGCACCGGTGCCGCCGGCGGCGGCTGCCCGGGCGAAGGGGGCGGTGGCACTTGTCGCATTCATGGAGCGGAGGCGGACAGGTTGTCGGCGTTCACGAGGGTGCTGGGCAGGATGCCGTCCCAGGAGGCGAGGTCGGCCGGCAGCTCCACGGCCCCATCCGGCCCGGCCGAAAGCAAGAGCGGCCCACCCGGTATCCAGCCGGTGGTGGAGCGGTAGAAATAGAGATACCGCCGTCCCCAGGGATCGAGGAAGGCGTTCGCCACCTGTGCGCTGTTGCCCGCGCTGGGCAGGTCGCCCGTCAGCAGCGAGAACGCGCCCAGCGGCAGCAAGCCCCGCCCCTCCACGGGCACGAGGGCGACACCCGGCCCGCGCCGGCCGGCGAGCGCGTTGAAAAGGATTCCCGGCCCGTCCTCCGCAGCCGCGCTGGCGGCGGGATCACTGGCCGCCGGGCCGGTCTGCGGATAGTCCCCGAAGCGGCTGCGGTACGCCTCCAGCGCCTGGGCGAGCACCGCGAGCTCGGAGCGGCAGCGGGAGCGCCGGCCCCGCTCCAGCACCCCGCCGGTGGCGGTGAAGGCGATCGCAGCCAGCAGTCCCACGATGGCAACCACAGTCAGCACTTCGAGCAGGGAGAAGGCGGAGGCCGCCGCGGAGCGCGCTTGCGCGGTGCGAGGCCCTGGGCCTCGCCGCATGCCGTTGTGGGGTGACAACAGGCCATCCATCGCGCCGCAGACCAAATCCCGATACGCGCGCCCGGGCAATTCCCATTTCGCCGGCCCACGCCCGACCCGGCATCTAGGTATTGGCACGAGCGCACTCAAGTAGGTCCAGTCTTCGACTGGATCCTGCGACCGACCGACGCGGCATCTACGTTTTGGAACAACCCGGCGCAGCCGTGCCGATTCCGTCCGCTGTAGGGTCGGACCTCGCGTCCGTACCGGCTCGATCGCGGGCGGCGCGTCGTGCCGGCGTTCTTCACCGCGAAAAGTGCGGGGCTACGCCCCTACACCACCTCCGGTGGAAACAGACTAGATAACACCGGCGAACTGCGTGATTGCCCCCGGGCGCACGCCGGGGAGCGCCACCTACACCACCTGCAACTCGGCGCGCAGCGCCGCCTCGCACCTCTGCATCCACTCGGCAACGGCGGCCTCGGTCTGCGCCTCCACGAGGATGCGAATCTTCGGCTCCGTACCGGAATAGCGGATCATCACCCGGCCCACGCAGCCCAGCGCCGCCTCCGCATCGCGCAACAGGCCCTGCACTCCCGGCAACGACTCCAGCGGCGGCTTGGCCGCGAGCTTGAGGTTGCGCGTAGCCTGCGGGAATTTGCGCAGCCCGCGCCTCAGCTCGGAGAGCGGCTTGCCGGTATCGAGCATCACGCGCAGCACCGCCAGCGCCGCCAGCAGGCCGTCGCCCGCCGGGGAAACCAGCGGAAAGATGAAATGCCCCGACGACTCACCGCCCAGCGCCGCGCCCTCGCGTTGCAGCGCCTCGCTCACATAGCGGTCGCCCACATTCGTGCGCACCACCCGCCCGCCCTGCGCCGCCAGAGCGGCGTCCACGCCCAGGTTGCTCTGCACGGTGACCACCAAGGTGCCCCCCGGCAGCTCGCCGCGGCGCAACATCCCCAGTGCGAGAAAAGTGAGCACCTCGTCGCCATCCAGCGGCGACCCGGTTTCGTCGCAAAACACCACCCGGTCGCCGTCGCCGTCGTGGGCCAGCCCCAGCCTCGCTGCGGAGGCCAACACGCGAGCGGCCAGCGGCCCCGGATGCTCGCTGCCCACGCCGGCGTTGATGTTGCGCCCGTCGGGGGCGTTGCCGATGAGCTCGAGCTCCGCGCCCAGGGCGGAGAGCACCTCGGGGGTGGTCTCGCAGGTCGCACCGTTGGCGGTATCCAGCACTATCTTCCACCCACGCAGCGCACCGGCGGGCAACAGCCTCAACGCCGCCGCCACATACCGCGCCTTCCCCTCGCCCACTGCAGCAATCGCGCCGCGGGCCCCCGCCGCCCCCGCCAGGTCGAGCAGGGCCTCGATGGCCGCCTCCTCGGCATCCGGCAGCTTGAAGCCGTTGGCCGCGAAAAACTTCACACCGTTGTCGTCGGCAGGATTGTGCGACGCGGTGATGACCACGCCCAAGTGCGCGCCCAGCTCGCGCACCGCCAGCGACACCGCCGGAGTGGGCACCACGCCGAGCAAGCCCACATCCCAGCCCGCCGCAGCCAAGCCCTCGGCCACGGCCGACTCCAAGGCCGGCCCCGAGGCGCGGGTATCGCGGCCGATCAAGGCCCGCTTCGCCCCGGCGCCCAGTTTGGCGGCCATGTGACGCCCGGCAGCATTGGCCAGGCGGCGGACGAAGTCCGGATTCATCACCGCGTCGCCGAAGCGACCGCGCACGCCGTCGGTGCCGAAATAGAGACGTTTCATTTCCGGAAATTAGTGAGCAGCGAGCAGCGCGGAGCGAGCACATATTCGTATGGCGCATCCGCCGATCGTTTTCGCCCCCCCGCCCTTTCGCCGAAAAGCCCTCGAAGCCAAGTCCAGTCTCCGGATGGATCAGCGGTACTATAGCCACATGGTTACAGAGAGAGCGGCCGGCCAGCTTGTCCTCCGTCCGCATTCTCGCTCCTCGCTACGCGCTACTCGCTCCTTTCCGCCACCGAGGTAGGTCCAGTCTTCGACTGGATCATCCGAGATTTTGCCTCGAAGAACGGATTCTCAGCCCCGGACTACTCACTACTCGCTACCGGCTACCCGCTACTTTTTGTCACAGAGCGCCGAAGGAGAGGTTGAAGTTGTACGATCAGGAGGCGGCTAATGCCGAGTCCGCGTAGGAGCGTGCTTGCACGCGATAGGGGCCTATCTGAATGGCACTAAGTTAAGCGCGGTCATTTTTTAGCACGGGTGGGAGAAACGATCATTTTGCGACGCGGTTTGGTAAGCAGCGGGTATGGTTTTGGCCGGCGTTTGCGCGCTCGTGGTTCGATGCGATTAGGTCGATCGGGCACCTGGTCAGCGGCTATGATGCGCAGGAGTTC
>CAJCBL010000006.1 GCA_903960515.1 uncultured Verrucomicrobiota bacterium | reverse complement strand
TTCCATGAAAACCAGATACGTTGGGTGGATCAATCGGGAGAACGAAGATGGCATATTCCTGAGTGAGGACCCAGATCTATCTAAGAAAACCAAAACCTTTGATATGACCATCGATGCGCTTGGAACATTTGCCGATATTCTCATCGCGGCCAACATATACAATGCGGGAGACGAGGCGACATGGGCTGATTATGATGGGCAAGTGGTGGTAGAGACTGATGCCGGAGAAGCGATCACGACCCATCTGACAGCACAAGAGCCAGGTCCTTGGTGCGTGATTGCTCGAATTGACAATCACCAATCCGAATCGCCGCGAGTGGTGAATGTAAATCAGGTATTTGATGATAAGCCGGATATGGAGGAATTCTCATGAAACCTCAAAACGTAGACCTCGTGTTGCTGGTCGATTCCAGCGAGAGCATGCGCCCGTGTTTCACCGCGCTACGCGAGCATCTAAAAGACCTGCTATACCCGCTCCAACAAGCCAATTTCAAGGTGCGCTTCGGCCTGGTGGCCTATGCGGCCGCGCCGGGCCGTGGGGGGCCGGTCTACGATCACACCTTCATCGGCGGGAGCGGGCCGGAGATGGTACGGAAACTCTACAGCGCTTCGCCCAATGCGGCGGATTTCTTCACCAGCGACTCGTCGGTGGTGACCCGGGTGCTGGGCGGGTTGGAGGCGCAGGGCAACGAGGATACGTTGTTGGCGCTGGATATCGCTGCGGATTTTCCGTTTGGCCCTCCCGAGTCTACGCGGCGGGTGATCGCGGTGTTTACCGACGAACCGTTGGAGGCGGGGGTATCGGAGGCTGGCCCGATGGCGAAGATTCCAGAACTGATCCAGAAGCTGATGTCCCGGCGGATTCAGTTGTTCGTCTCCGCACCGTTCAGCTCGGCGATGGAGCAATTGGGCTCGCTTGATAGGGCGGAAATCGAGGCGGTGGATGGTGGCGACGGGCTCAAGTCGGTGGACTTCAAGAAACTGCTGGCGCAAATGGGCAAGAGCATCAGCGTATCGTCCATGCAGTTGGGGGCGGAACCGGCTTGGAAGAAGGCCATCTTCGGGCAGGATCGATGGACGGTAGACCGTGCGATTACTGCGGCCAATCGGCGGGTAGTCCTCGCGGTGGGCGAGTCCGCAGTCCTGGATACGTCGCAGCCGATCACAAAAATCAACGTCCGGCTGCAATGGACGGCTGCAGTCGATCTGGATCTCCATGCGTTTCTCAGAACAAAGGACGGGCAGGAGCAGCATGTATATTTCGGCCACCGTGCGGAGCGCGCTATCAAATTGGATAATGACGCCGGTATCGGCGATCGGGGCGGGCAAAATGAGGAAAATATCACCCTGACCAGCATAGACGGTTTCGAAGAAATCCTCTTCGCCACTAAGATATTCATCAAGGGCGGTTGTTTTGCGGACTACGACGGGCGGGTGAAGGTGGAGACCAACAACGGCGATGATATCGTGGTGCCACTGACCTCCAGGGAGCGGGCAGACTGGTGCGTGATTTCGAAGTTCTCCAACTCCGCGAATGGGCCGACGATCACGAATGTAAACCGGGTGACGGACTATGTGTTTGATTTGGGTTGATTCTGACGGCCACGAGAATTGCCAAAAGCAATAAATTACAAAATATTCCCAAATTGCACAAATGAAAGCAACCACCGTAGACTTGGTCTTTGTCATCGACGCCAGCGAAAGCATGCGCCCCTGCTTCGAAGGCTTGGCACGCAACCTGGACCAAGTGGTCCGCCCGCTGCAGGGATTCAACTTCAAGGTGCGGCTTGGGCTGGTCGCCATGAGTTTGGGTCGCTCGTCGGGCGGCGATAGGGCCGTACGTACTGTCACTTTGGCAGGCAGCGAGGCCCCCATCTATCAGGGAGGCGCAGGACTATTTACCGAGGATGGGAACCAGTTTGGAGCCAAGCTCAGGGGGATCGAGTTATCCGGCGACGAGAACCATCTGGTTGCGCTCGATTGCGCGCTTGATTTCCCCTTTGGGCCCATTTCCAGCACCCGCCGAGTGGTGGCGCTGTTTTCAGATGAGAAGATAGAGGACGGTTTGGTTACAGATGAAGACAAGGCAAAAATTCCAGAGATTATCAAGAAAGTGATGGGAAGAAAGGTCCTGCTCTTTGCTGCACTGCCATTCAGTCCAGCCTTGGAGATGCTGGGATCGACGGATGGCGCCCAAATCGAGCCGATCGAGGGTGGTGATGGACTTGCTTCGGTGGATTTCGGGAAGCTATTGGCCCAAATGGCAAAGAGTATCAGTGTGGCGTCAATGCAGGGGGATGAGGGACGCTATAAGAAAGCGCTATGGGGGCAGGATCGCTGGGCCGAAGTTGAGGGGAGTTTTTCAGGGCTGCGGTAATTAGAAGCTGGTGAAGCGACAAGCGCCACGCCGCCCCGATGACTGCGAGGGATACGCTTTTCCATGTACCCTGAGCCCGCATTGATTGCTGCCGGATATTTGCGCCGCCGCTGCTGCGAGGCAGTGGAGTATGCGTGCCCCGAGTGCGCGACGCCGGCGCATGTCATCTCGGCGGCGGACTTGGCCAACGGCTATGATTGCCCGGTATGCGGCAAGAAGAGCGAGCAATTGCTGGCGAGATGCGGGCGGTGCAAGGAGAGTGTGGCAATTCCAGTGCGCGAGGGCGAGCGGGAGTGCCAGTCTGTGCAGGCCTACCGGAAGGGTATGGACGCACCTGCGTTCGCGCCGGCTGGCGCGATATGGGCCATCAAGCGGCGGGACGGGGCGAAGGTCGAAGTGGCGGCGGAGTCGGAGTTGCGGCGGCGCTTTTCGAGCGGCGAGCTCGATGCTGAGGTGTTGGTCTGTGGGCGCGACGAATCCAGTTTCGTCAAGGCTGGCACGAGCGCGGCATTTCGAGATGTGGCGCGTGCTCCGGTGCCGGCGGCGCCAGTGCCGGCACCGGTGGTTGGCGGTGGGCGCCCGGCGACTCCCTCCGCGAAACCGCCGGGGCTACCAACTGCGCCGCCGCCCGCCCCGGTTGGCCCGACTCGGCCGGCAGTGCCAGCAGCGGGCCGGCCCGCGCTTCCAACAGTGCCGCCTCCGGCGCTTCGACCTCCATTTCGACCGGGGCACTCTCCAGTGCCACCGCGTCGTGGCCCTGTTTCGGTGGGTGAACCCCGCAGTGAGTCCGCTAGCGCGGTAAAAGTCTGTTTCGGATGCTTCAATATTCTTTTTCTTATCGCGATCTGTGTCGGGTTTCTTTGGTTTATGGGAGGTTTCCTGAAGTCCTTGTTTAAATAGTGCGTTCTACCGTTTCCACTCTATGACTCCCCTTGAAATCTTTGCGAACGGCCAGAGGGTCACCACGTTGCGCTTGGCAGCGTCCCTGGGCCGTGCGCACTTTTCGCGGGTTCATGCCGACTCCAAGTTCTTCAGCAATGAGCAATTCAAACTTGCGCCTTCAGGGACGGGGTGGGTTATTTCTCCCGTGGCCGGAAGCGTCAATCCAACTTTGGTTGAGCGGCTGCCCCTGACCGGGCCCCAGGCGGTGATTGACGGCATGACTATATCAGTGCGCGGGGCGGCGGGTTTGTCGATAGTGTTGAAATGTTCCAGTCCGGATTCTCCGGCTATGCCCGCGGTTCCTGCTGCGGCAGCCGGGGGAGCCCTGCCGCCGGTGACCGCATCGGCGCCGGTCGCCACGCCTGCGCCTGCGCCCTCCGCTTCGCCTTCGCGCACCTTCTTGTCGAGAACTGCTTCAATGATGAGGGCCGGGGCAGGCAGGATCGGCAACTGGTTCAGATCTGGCGGTGGCGCCGCAACTGCCGCCGGGGCTGGAGCGCTATTTACAGCTCTGTTTACGGGACTATTGGCAGCGTCCAGCCGAAGTTCGAATGGAGATGGCCAGACCAAGATCAGGGAAGGCGATTCCCAGTTCGGGCGCGTGATATTGACCATTGATGGTGACCGGGTGCGGCGAGGCGATTCCTCTTTTGGAGAGGTGCTGATGCGTTTTGATGGCAACCGCATCCGCCAAGGTGACTCGTGTTTTGGCCGGATTGTGGCCACAGTGGATGGCGATCGGGTGCGCGCTGGGGATTCATCGTATGGCCAAGTCATTGCCAAAATCGACGGGAATAGGATTCGCCAGGGCGATTCCTCCTACGGGGCGGTGATCGCTACAACCCGAGGAGGGCGGATGTCGGCCGCAGCCGCCGCAGTCTGGCTGTTGCTCACATGATCTGGCCTGAGTCATCTATTTCGACTGTCTATTTTAAGTCGCGTTCGATATGAGACCAATATCGAATCCGTGTAGGAGCGTGCTTGCACGCGATAGGGCTTTATCTTGGAAGCAAGCTGGAATTATGAAATGGAAACGGTTGGCGATTGCCAACAGCGCACGGTGTCTGTTTAGCTAGAGAATAGTATAATGATGCACCCTGAAAACGCCTTGCTTGCCGCCGGATTTTTGCAACGCCGCTGCTACGAAAATGTGGAATTTATGTGCCCTATGTGCGGGGGATTTCTGCCCGGCGTGTTGCCTGCGGACTTGGCAAATGGCTATAATTGCCCGACGTGCGGCCCGCTGAACGATCAACCGCTGGCGAAATGTGGGCGCTGCAAGGAGGGTGTGGGGAGTCCCGAGGGCGAGCGCGAGTGCTTGTCCGTGCAGGCCTATAGGAAGGGCGTGGAACCTCCAGCGTTTGCGCCGGCTGAGCCGATCTGGGCCTTCAAGAGGAGGGAGGGGGACGAGGTCAAAGTGGCGGCGCAGTCGGAGTTGCAACGGCGCTTCTCGAGCGGCGAGCTCGACGCGGAGGTGATGGTCTGTGGGCCCAACGATTCTAGTTTCGCCAAGGCCGGTGTGAATGCGATATTTCGAGGTGTGGCGCGAGCCCCGGTGCCGGTGGCGCCAGTGCCGGCCCCGGTGGTGGGCGGTGGGCGTCCGGCGGCCCCCGCCGCGAGACCGCCGGCGCTTCCAGTTGCGCCGCCGCCACTATCGCCGTCGGTTGCTCCCCCATTGCCAGTGCCGGGCTCGACTCCGCTGCCGCGGCCTCGGTTTCGCAAGAGTACAGCGCTGACGATCGGAGCGGCGCTTCTTGCTTGGGGCTGCCTTTTGATTGTAGTCTATTGGGTGTTTGGCAGCACCCATCACTCAGGGAAGGCGATAGGCGGCGCGGCAATTCCGTTTTTGTTGGGATTCTCGGTGTTGGGCTTTCTTGGCCTGCGGGGCATTTGGCGCCGCTCGAGTTTTCCGATGACCGTAACCGCAGGCGTGCTTGCCGCTTTGGTGCTCGGGCTGTTGGGACTGGAAGTTGCGACGGAGAAAGCCAAGGCGTTCCTATATAGTAAGATGATCGGAAGGATACAGGATGGAATCCAGCAGGGAGAGGCAGGCCGCGGCGCGAGAACGGACCTTGGGGATACGAGGCCGAGGCCGGAGACAATTCGCGTAGGCACCGATGAGGCTGAGCGGCTAGCCGTGGCGAAGGCTGAAACGGAGCGCGTTGCCGCTGCCGCTGCCGCTGCCGCCGCTGAAGCTGAGGCCGAGGCCGCGCGCTTTGCCGCAGCCAGGGCCGAGGCTGAGCGGATTGCCGTAGCGAAGGCCGAAGCTGAGCGACTCGCCTCAGCAAGGGCCGAGGCTGAGCGGATTGCCGTGGCGAAGGCCGAGACTGAGCGCTTTGCAGCCGTCAAGGCCAGGGTAGCGGCCCGCCGGCTCGCGGATGAAGCGGGGCGCGGCAATCCGGACGCCGCCAAAGCCCCGCTGCGCCCCACCGAAGAAACGGAGGCCCAACAGCGCGAAGACCCGCCTGGCAAGCCACTTTCGGAACAGGCGCAGAGGTTTGCAGAGGCGGCCCAGCAGATGATCGACGAAACCGGCCCGGCCTATATGCTAGACAACTTGGACGCGCCACCCAACCGATCAAGAAGCGCGCAGGGCGCGAGGTATCCTCGTGAAATGCGCCGCCAAGGGATTGAAGCAACAGTGTCGCTGGCTGTATGGATTGATCGAAATGGCAGTGTGCGAAATTGGAAGATCCTGAGCCCCGGCCGGGCGGAGTTCGAGGAGGCGGCAATTGAAGCGGTGCGTGGGTGGAAATACTCACCAGGGAGGAAAGGCGGACAGGCCGTCGCCGCTATTATTGAGGAAACCATCCCATTCACGCGAAATTGATGAACGCTTCGTAGCATCAGCTCTTGAATGTAGCATCCAAACAATTGACAATCGGTTCAATAGCGCTCACTGCCGGTTTAGATTAGGAATAATATATATGCACCACGAAAACGCCTCGATAGCCGCCGGATTTCTGCGACGCCGCTGCTGCGAGGCAGTGGAGTATGTGTGCCCTGGGTGCGCGACGGCGGTGCATGAGGTCTCCGCGACGGACTTGGCAAACGGCTATGATTGCCCGGTATGCAGCATGAAGAGCGGGCAACTACTGGCGAAATGCGGGCGCTGCAAGGAAAGCGTGGCAACTCCGGTGAGCGAGGGCGAGCGGAAATGTTTGTCCATACAGGCCTTCCGGAAGTGCGAGAATTTTCTGGCGTTTGGGCCGGCTGAACCGGTCTGGGCCTTCAAACAAGGGGCGCGGGCAAAGGTGGCGGTGGCGGCGGAATCGGAGTTGCGGCAGCGCTTTGCGAGCGGCGAGCTCGATATGGAGGTGTTGGTCTGTGGGCGCAACGAAGACGAGTTCGTCAAGGCTGGTCTGAGTGCGACATTTCGCAATATAGCGCGAGCCCCGGTGCGGGTGGAAGCACTGGCTGCGCCCAGTGCTGTGAGCGCCGACTACACGCCGACTTCAACTGCACTTCCTGAGCCGGTTGCCGCAGTCGCCCTTCCTCTCAGTTCCCCCGTGCGCGACTACCATGTTGCCCGAGGCAACCAGAAGCTCGGGGTATTCGCCGGAGCCGATGCCCAAACCCGCTATCTGAGCGGCGGAATATTTCCCACCGACCTTGTGTGGTGTGAGGGCATGCCCGCGTGGTGCCCGGCAGCAGAGGTATTTAGACGCGCGAGCCCGGCTGCACCGCCGCCGCCGGCCGGCGCACCTGTTGTCCCGGCCCCGGAGGCGGCCCCTGCTGGCGGAGCATATCCGGTGGCTCCGTCGCAACCCAAGCCGCCGAATCACTTGGTGTGGGCGATTCTTGCGACGCTGTTTGGTTGTATGCCTTTTGGCATCCTCGGCATAATCTTTGCCATCCAAGTGAATTCCACATACGCAGCCGGTGACTATGCGGGAGCGAGGGTCGCCTCCGGTCGGGCCAAACTCTGGTCTATCGTGGCTGTCGGGTCGTGGTTCCTGTTGGCTGTCCTGGCCATCATAGCCTTGGTTGTTTCGGGATCGACGGGTATGCGGGGCAACCTGCCGCGTTAGCCCGCCATAGGATTACCGCAAAGCCACCCCGAAAAATACTCTAGAATGCACGTGAGGCGCACTATCCGACTCTGGTCGGGGTCGGGATTGTGACGGACGGCTTGCGTGCAGTTCTCTGCGTTCCTTGGTGAATATATCCAGAAAGACGCGGATTCTCCTTCTTCGCCTTCAACCCAAACCTGCAACTTCAACCTCTCCTCCGCCTCCGGCTCTCCTCGTCCCGCCCTCAATTTTATAAAAAGTCCGATGGAATCGCCGGCCGTGTTTCCACCCACTTTGAGCTCGCTACGGATACGAACCCCGGCACTCTCGGCGCCCCATGGATGCTTTCACCCCGGAGCCGGCCTAGCGGAGAAATCGTGGCCCGGATGGCCTTCCGTTCGCCTTAGGTGTCCGTCCCCCCACAGCCAGTGTCCGGATCTCTTCCTTGCCTCAAGGCCCCCACCCAACATGAAACCTCCCCTCCGACTTAACAGCGACATTCCTGCCGGCCCCGTGCTGCTGGTCGACCAGGCCATGAAGATCATCGACCGCGATGAGGCCATCGCTCTCGCGTCCGCACAGGGAAAGGAGCTTGTCGAGGTGAACGCCAACCTCTCGCCCCGCTCGTGCAAGTTTGCAGACCGAGTCGTCGCGAAACTCGAGCGCGCGCCGCTGGATGTGTCCGAAGCACCCACTCCGCTGGCGCTGGCGGTGCGTGAGTTCGAGCGGGAAACCGAACCCTTCCGCAAGGTTCATCGCCTCATCGATGCGATCGAGGTTTTTATTAAATTGCACACCGTGGTCATCGTCAGCGACCTGTTCGCGGGGCAGGGGATAGCGGAGAAGACTCGGGGCATGCTGGCGGCCGGTCTGCGCACGCCTTCCCTCGGCGTGTGGTGGATGTTCGCTCGCGATTTCGCCGCTATCTTTCGTGAGGCCGGCCCCGGTCGACGCTCAAGCATGCCGGGCATCGAGGATTTCATCTGGGAAGAACGGAGCAGCGGCCTGAAATCCGCGATGGATGGCGACAACAATTTCATCACTTTCCGCAACGGCTATGCCCATGGTGCCACGCCGCCCGATGAGCGCTGCCTGGCCGACATAGCCGCCTTCGAGCCGCGCTTCCGTCGGGTGCTGGCCGCCGCTTCGCACCTCCGCGAGGCGCTCTGGGTGCGGGTCGATGGTGAGAGGAATTGTTTCAAGGCCGAGGGCGAGACGCCCGCCCCGATTGCGTCTCCCTGCGCAGGCTTGCAGCCCGGCCGCACGTATATTGTCCGGGATGGGCAGGCGCTGAGCCTGCATCCGCTCTTTATCTATCTGCCTAAACCGGGCCGGTTCTATTTCTACAACGATCTCAAGGAGAAGGCCGCCGGCTTCCTTAATTACGAACTCGCCCTGCACCACCGCGACGATGTGCTGGGTCGCGATCTGCTTGAGCGCTATCCGATCGGGGAGTGGGCGAAGTCTGCGCCCCTCGAGTTTGTGGAGCGCGTCCAGCAGCTCACCGAGACTTTTAAGGGCCGGCAGGAAGAGCTCAAGAAACTGATTGAGTTTACTGAACGCGAGTCGCGCGGCTTCCTCATGGTCTGGGGTGGACCGGGCATCGGCAAGAGCGCATTGCTCGCCCGCTTTTTCCAGGTGCTCAACTGGCCGGCCGAGCTGCGCGCCGCCGAGCAGCTTGAGTCCGCCAACCCGGCGGAGGCGCAGATCTATACTTTCGAATATTTCATCAAGCGCGCGACCAACAGCACCGACAACGCCGACTTCCTTCTCGACAATCTCAATCGCCGC
>CAJCBL010000005.1 GCA_903960515.1 uncultured Verrucomicrobiota bacterium | reverse complement strand
TTGAAGAAGCGGGCGGCCATGGCCTATTAAAATACCGCATGACGTTGCCTGTCAACAAAATATGCAACTATTTTGAACAAAACTCGAAGTCCGACAGGCTGCTAGGAGCCTGTCGGACTTTGAGCACCCAAAGCGGCTACAGGAACGTGTACGAGTCCGCGGCGCGGTTTTTTGGCAACGAATTGAGAATACGAGGCTTCAATTCGCGCTTATTGAGACTGGGGGCCGAAGTCCGACAGGCTCCTAGGCACAGTCCAGGGCATGTGCCGGGATTGCCGCCAACTCGTGCCGGCCCGCCTGCTGGAGGTGGACGGCGCCGTATTTCAGGAGCGGATCTGCCCGCGCTGCGGCCCCGCCCGCACCCGCATCGCCGACGATGTCGGCTGGTTCCTCTCCCGCCAGGCCACGCCGGTGCGCTGCAAGCCCGCGCTCCAGCCGGGCAGTGCGGTGCGCGCCGGCTGCCCGCACGACTGTGGCCCCTGCGCCGCCCACGCCAACGCCTGCCACCTGCCGGTGTTCTCGATCACCAACGCGTGCAACATGGAGTGCCCGATCTGCTTCACGTTCAACCGCCCCGACCAGCGCTACTTCATGGCGCCCGCTGAACTGCGCATGCTGCTCGACCGGCTGCTCGAGCGCGCCGGCCCCCTGGACCTAGTGAACATCACCGGCGGCGAGCCCACCCTGCATCCGGATCTCTTCGCGCTGTTGCGCGAATGCCGGCGGCCGGGGATTGGTCGGGTAACGATGAATACCAATGGCCTGCGCCTGGCGGAGGATGAGGATCTGTGCCGTGCCCTGGCCGACGCCGGCGTCTACGTCGTGCTGTCCTTCGACACCTTCCGCCCTGAGCGCGCGCTGCGTATCCACGGCCGCGACGTGATCGACATCAAGCGCCGCGCGCTCGCCAACCTGCAACGGCACGGCATCGGCACGACGCTGCTCAACGTGATGATCCGCGGCCTCAACGACGACGAGGTCGGCGAGGTGGTCGCCCTGGCCCAGGCTCACTCCGTCGTGCGTAGCGTCACCGTGCAGACGATGGCCTTCACCGGCCACGGTGGGCGCAACTTCCAGCCGCGTATCCCGATGCCTCTCGACGGCGCGGCGCGGGCCATCGAGGCGGGCACCGCCGGTGCGCTGAGGGCCGCCGATTTCTTCGCGCACTCCGGCGCCCACCCCATGTGCTACAGCGTCGGGTACTTCTTGAAGGACGGAGCGCGACTGCGCTCGCTAACGGATTTCCTCTCGGTGGAAGAGCTCGGTGCGATGCTCGGCACCGGATACCTCCTGCAACCCGGCGAGGCCGCGGCGGAGTTGTTCCAGCGCGCCATCGACCGTCTCTGGGCCGCGGGCGACGACACCCGACTCCTGCCCGCCATCCGGCGCCTGCTCGAACAGATGTATCCGCCAGGGCGGGCGCTCACAGCGGCGGCCCGCCAGAGCGTCGCCGAGGAGCAACTGCTCGCCATCTACCTCCATTCGCACATGGACGAGGATACACTGGACCTGGCTCGCCTTCAGGCCTGCCCCGACCAGGTGCCCGACCCGGAAGGCCGCCTGATCCCAGCCTGCGCCTACAACCTCTTCTACCGGGCAAAGGACCCTCGCTTCTGGTGCACTTGAAACAATCCCACACCCAGCCGGTCCCGGAGCCCATCGCCCCCTGCGACGGGCTCGAACGCCTACGCGCCTTCCGCGCCGCCCCGTCCGCCGGCCGGGTCTTCCTGCATCCGACCGGCCACCCTTCCCGCCCAACCGGTTTCTGCCCCTGCGACGGCGCATGGCCTCGCCGACTCCTCTTCTACGCCAAGGCCTGGGTCCTACTCACGGCCCTGCGCTCGCCGTTCAACCGGCTGAAGATCGCGGTGCTGCGGCACTGCGGCGCGCAGATCGGCCGCAACGTGCACATCGCCGCCGATGTCTGGATCGACCCGCTGTTCCCCGAGTTGCTCACCATCGAAGACGAGGTGTGCATCGGGGTTGGCGTTAGGATTGCCCTACACGAGTTCGGCCGCGACGAGTTCCGCGCCGGCCGGGTGATCCTGCGGCGGCGGGCGCTCGTTGGCGGGTTCGCTCTGCTCCGGTCGGGCATCGAGGTGGGCGAGAACGCCAACATCGCCCCCGGGGCGATGGTCGCCAGCGACGTGCCGGCGGGCCGGCTGGCGCTCGGCAACCCGGCTCGGCTCTTCCCGCTGCCGGCGCCTCGTCCGGAGGAAAGGGGCCACCAATGAACGGATATCTCACATCCACCCAGTCGGTTTGCGGTGTGTGCCGGCGGCCACTCCCGGCGCAGATCTTTGTCGAGTCCGGCGCGGTACGCATGCGCAAGCATTGCCCCGAGCATGGGCCGCAGGAGCGGTTGATTTCCACCGACGCCGAAGCCTACGTACGGCTCCCTCGCTTCCACCGGCGGGCCTGGAAGCCGCGGCAATTCGCCACGGAGGCGCGCGGGTGTCCGGATTCCTGTGGCATCTGCCCCGAGCACGAACAGCACGTCTGCCTGCCGATCATCGAGATCACCGACCACTGCAACTGGGAGTGCCCGATCTGCCTGGTGCGCAATCCCGGGCGCCGCCACCTCACCCGCGCTGAAGTGGCGACGATGCTCGACCGCCTGCTCGCGGCCGAGGGCCGCATCGACATCCTCAATCTCTCCGGCGGCGAGCCCACGTTGAACCCATATTTCCGTGATATCGTCGAGGAGTGCGTGGGCCGGAAGGACATCCTGCGCGTGAGCGTTTCGACCAACGGCTCCGTGCTGGCCCGCGACTCCGCCCTGCTGCGCTTCCTCGCCGAGCGGCGAGTGATCGTCTCGCTCCAGTTCGATGGCCTCGACGACTCCATCTACCAGGCGCTCCGCGGGCGCCCTCTGCTGGCTGAGAAATTGCGGTTGATCGACCAATGCGGCGAGCTCGACGCCTCCATGTCGCTCACGACCACGGTCGCCCGCGGCATCAACGCCGAGGCCTCCGCCCTCGCCCCGATCGCTGATCTGTTGTTCCAACACCACCACATCGTCAGCGCCATGTTCCAGCCGGCCACCTACACCGGCAACGCCCGGAACTTCCCCCGACCGGCCAACCCGGTGACCGCCCCCGATGTGATTGCGGCATTGCGAGGCGCCGGCGGCGGCACGGTTGCCCCCGCCGACTTCTCGCCGCTCCCTTGCAGCCATCCCGCCTGCTTCTCGCTCGCGTTCTACCTCCAGACCGGCCCTGGCCGCCACCAGCCCATCAAGCAGCTCGTCGGCGCTGAGCGGTTCCTCGACCTCGTGAGCAACCGCGCCCTCTTCGGCACAGACGAGGGCAGCTACGCCTGCATCGCCGACGCCGTCTACGATCTCTGGTCCGGGCCGGCCGCGCTATCACCGGATTCCGAAGCCGCGCTGCGGACCGTCCGCCGGCTCCTGCTAGCCGCGGCGCCGGCGGGGGCCTATTCGCCTCAGGGCGCGGTGGCGGTGGCCGAGCGCTCGGTGAAATCGATCTTCATCCACCAGTTTATGGATCCCGATTCATTCGATCTCTCTCGCGCCCGCAAGTGCTGCCAGGTCTATCCGCAGCCCGACGGCCGCGATCTGCCGGTCTGCATCCGCAACTGTCTCGGAGAGGAGGGGCCATGAACGGGCCGCGGTTCCGCTTCGTCGCGGGCGCGAGCGCCGCCGGTCTGGCGGCCGGTGCGCTCCCGGTCATGCTCTTCCTCGCTGTGTTCGGAACAGCGGGAACCATTCTCCCAGGCGGGGCGGCCTGCCCATTCCGGGCGACCGGCCAACTTGAGCAATGGATCGTGCTCGTCACCGCCTTCGGGGTGAAGCCGGCCTATATGCTGCTTTCGCTCGGGCTTACCGTCCTGCTGGCGCGAAGCCGGGCGGCCGATCTCCTAGCCCTGGCTTGGGGGCTGGGGCTCTTCCTCGCGGGCGAGGCGGCCTGCGCCTTCAACTACGTAGCGCTGGGCGGCGAGTCCCTCCTGTGGGAGTATTTCCACGATTATGGGATGGTCGCGGGATTCGCCTGTATCGCCTGGTCGGTGATGGAGGGGGTGGACCGGCGCATCATCCGGTTCAGCGGGACCCGCGAACGCTGCGCCGCGCTCGCCCTATGCCGGCGCTGCGTGAAGTTCGACTCCGCAGCGCCCTGCGGCCTGCCCCGGATTTTCGGCTTCGGCCTGCTCGCGTTGATGGTGTTGGCGCTGCTGCCGTTGTGCGCGCCGCTCGCACCGGTGGCCTACACCACCGAGGTCGCCCGATCCACGGTGACCTACGCCGCGCCCTTCGCGGCGCAGTGGTTTGTCCTTCGCTACTGCCCGCTGTTCGCGCTGGCGCTGCTCGCCGCGGCATGGGGGGCGCTGCAGTTGCGGCGCGACCACGAGATCGCTGTGCCGAAACTGCTGCTGGGGGCTGCGCTCGGGCCGCTCGGTTTCAGCCTTATGCGACAGTTCCTGCTCGCTACGTTCCGCCACGATCTCGTGTGGTACACGGCGTGGGAGGAGATCACCGAACTCCTTTTTGTTCTCGGCGTGGGGCTGGTGCTGTGGACTTTCCGGCAAGGCCTGTTCGCTCCGGAACCGCCGGCCCCGCTTCGACCATCGCCACCAGCATGAAGGCGCATCCCGCCCATGGTCTGACCCTGAAGGCCCGCTTCGCCCGCTCGTTCCTCCTGCGGCGGCTGGTGCACGTGAACTTGCAGATCCTGTACGACTGCAACTACCGCTGCGGTATCTGCGATTTCTGGAAGCCGCCCTGGCAGCACCAGCCCCGCTTGTCCGCCCGGGACGTCGAAACCATCGCCGCCAAGCTCAACGCCATCGGCCCGCAGATTGTCTCTATCGGCGGGGGCGAGCCGCTGCTACATCCCGAACTACCCGCCATCGTCCGCGCGCTGGCCCGATGGCATTTCCCCGTGATGATCACCAACGGCTCGCGCATGACGCCAGCCCTCGCCCGCGAGCTTTTCGCGGCCGGCATGGTCGAGATCAGCGTCTCAGTCGATTATGACGATCCAGCGCGGCACGACGCCCAGCGCGCTCACCCCGGCGCGCACGCCGCAGCACTGGAGGCGCTGCGAGTGCTGCACGAAAACCGCACGCATCCGGCGCAGCGCGTCAACATGATCTCCGTCGTCCTCGACGACAATCTGCCCGATATCGAGCCCCTGATCCGGCGGTGCGGCGAGATGGGAATCACTTATCTTGTGACACTCTACAGTCACGGCCGCGGGGCGAAGCCGTTCCGAGCTCCCGCCCCGGAGCTGAGCCTCCGGCTGCTCGAGCTCAAGCGGCGGTACCGTAACTTCGTGGCCCTGCGCGGCTACCTGTCGCGCTTTTCCGAGGCGTCCGTGGTCGGGGGCATCGGCGGCTGCCAAGCCGGCCGCAGCCTCTGCAACATCGACAGCCGCGGTCTCGTGTCCGCCTGTATCGACCGGCTGGGCGCGCCTGCGGGCAACATTCTCACCGACGACATCGGCGACATCGTTCGCCGGCTGCGCGAGCAGCAGCGCACCAGCGACTGCCGGGCCTGCTGGACAAGCTGCCGCGGATCGATCGAAAGCGTGCGCGGCGGCCGGCAGCGTCTACGCAGCCTGATAGACTACCACGGGATGACCCGGCCGGTGCCGCTCGGCGGCAGGTTCTGAACCGGCCGGTCCCCCGGGGCTACGCCAACCATGACCGCGCCACCAGGGCGGCTTCGTGGAGCATCGACGCCGGGTTGGCGAGCAGTCGCGAAAATCCAAGTGCGCAGGCCGAATGGCAGCGGTTGTCGCAAGCGGGTTGGGGCCCGAAGCGTTCACAGCCGGCCCGGCGCAAGCGGTGCAGATCGGGCTCGTCGAGGAGATTGCCGGCGGACTGGCCGAGCTCGAGGCAGGGGTAGAACACCTCTCCCACAGGAGAGACGACGAGCATCGTGAACGGGCGGCAGGAGAACTTGCGCAAATCCCGCAGGTACTCGAGGTAGTCGACAGTACCCTGGATACTCCCCCCGCGACGTTTCTCGGAGATGAGCAAGTCGTAGAACGCCCGGTACTCGGGGTTGTCGACGAGGCCCGCATGCGCCTTCGTGCCGACCAACTGCGGGCAGGCGGCCAGCCGGAAGCCGCAGGCCTTCGCGAAACGATACACCTCGTGGAGGTCCGGAATGTTCTCCGGGGTGACGACGCTCGACAGGATAATCTCGAAGCGCCGGCCGGGCAGCGCGGCGGCGCGTTCGAGGTTGGCGAGGACACGGGCATGCGTGCCCGCCCCATGTCCGTACCACGAGTCCGCCCGCGCCGAATCCAGCGTTTGGAGGCTAACGACGAGGTGGGTGACAGAGCGCTGCACGGCGGGCAGCAGGGTGTCGAGGGTGCGGCCGTTGGTGGTCAGTATCACACTGCGGAAGCGCAAGGCGGCCAAGTCGTCCAGGACGGCGGCGCATTCCGGATGCTCCGAGGGCTCACCGCCGGTGACCACAAGGTGTTCGCTATGCCGGCGGACAATCCGGAGCAGCTCGCCGATCCGGGAGGCCGGCAGGGCCTTGCGGTCGAGTTGGTAGTAGGGCCGGCCCGAACCGTCGCAGCAATACGGGCACCGCAGGCTGCACGCGTAGGTGAGGTAGTAGACGCTCAGCAGAGGGCGCCATTTCTGCGGATTATCGCCCAGCAGATGGCACAGGAAACTACCGACGGGATTCACTCTCAGGAGAAAACACGAAGGACAATGAGAGTCACGTAGGGAAACCGGTGTAGCGAGAGAGCCGGAACTCATTCATCGGGACCAGACCAGAGAGTCTGATTCCAAGCATGAGATCCACGGGGCGACTCCGGTTTTCGCTTTTCCCCGGCCGGGGCGCACCTACGCTGCCGCCCTCACATGCATACGCCCACCAACATCCAGCTCATCGGCCACGAGGTCGCCATCCGCTGGAGCGACGGCGCCGAGAGCTACTTCACCGGCGAATTCCTGCGCGCCGCCTCCCCCAGCGCAGAGAACATGGGCGAGCGCGACATCCTCGGCCGCCAGCTCGGCGGCGACCCGCGCACCTCCTTCCCCGGGGTGACCGTGGTGAGTTGGCAACAGGTCGGCAACTACGCTCTCCAGTTCGAGTTCAGCGACGGCCACCGCACCGGCCTCTACTCCTTCGACTATCTCCGCCGTCTCCACGACAACCCCAGCCAGCCCCCCAAGCCTCTCTGAAACCATGAACCCTCCCACTCCGTTCCCCGCCCGCACCAGCCACGCCGACATCGAGCTCGGCAGCACCCTCCAGCCCAAGTTCGATGCCGAGGGGCTCATCCCCTGCATCGCCCAGGACGCGCGTACCGGCGAGGTGGTGATGTTTGCCTTCATGAGCGCCGAGTCGCTCGCCCACACCCTCCAAACCGGCAAGGCCACGTATTGGAGCCGCTCCCGCAAGAAGCTTTGGATCAAGGGCGAGGAGTCGGGCAACGTGCAACTCGTCAAGGAACTGCGCACCGACTGCGACCAGGACGTGCTCCTCATCAAGGTCGAGCAGGCCGGCGTGGGCGCAGCCTGCCACAACGGTTACGAGTCCTGCTTCTACCGGCGCCTGGCCGACAAGCAGACCTTCGCCCTCGAGTTCATCGGGCAGCCCAAGTTCGACCCCAAGCAGGTCTACAAGAAGTGAATCCGCGGCGGGGCTCGCGCCGTCCCGCAACCCCGGTTCCTGCACACTGCGGAACCGGGGTTGCTTCGTATTTGCACCCCGATTTCCGCACCGGCGCTCGGGTGCATGGAGCCTAGACCTTCGGGTCGCTTCGCCACGCAAGCGCACCGGGGTGAACCCGTACGAGCAAGTGCACTGCGGCCACCGGCCACGCAACGGCGGAGGCCCCCCAAACATCGCGACGCCAATACCTTGTCGCGTCCACGATGGGACGAATGCCGGGTGCGTGTAGCAGGAGCGTGCTTGCACTCGCTCGGGCCTCCCCGTGGAAGCTATCTGGAATAGGCCCGGCGGCTCCGGGCAAGCCGCCACTTCCGCTCGCAGCGCCCGACTTTCGGCTCGCGGGGGCTTTCGCCCTTCGCATCCTGCCGGCTGTGAATTGGCAGCTACCGCCCGGCGGCATCCTCATCGGTCTGGGTACCGACGTCATCGAGATCGAACGCGTCCAAGGCGTACGCCAACGCCAGGGAGAACGCTTTCTCCACCGTGTCTTCACCGAGGAAGAACGCGCCTACTGCATGGGGATGAAGTATCCCGACAAACACCTCGCCGCCCGCTTTGCCGCCAAGGAGGCCATCGCCAAGGCCTTCTCCACCGGCATCGGTGCCGAGCTCGGCTGGACGTCGATGTCCGTCTACCACGGTGCCCGCCACGAACCTCTCGTGCGCCTCGATGAGAAAGGCATCGCCCTCCTGCACCATGTAGGCGGCACCCGTATCCTGCTCAGCCTCGCCCACAGCGACAGCGTGGCCACGGCCTTTGCCGCCATCATCCGCTGCGACGATTCGGATCCCTGAGCGAAGCAAATACGAAAGGCTGAAGGCTGAATCCTGAAAGCCGACACCAGAAGGCTGAACATCGGGCCCCGACACGCCCCAACCGCGCTGCGCCAACTCAGAACGAAGATTGATGAACGAAGAACTCAGCCGTAACCGTTCTGTGGTAGGAGCGTGCTTGCACGCGATTCTAAGCGCCGATCGCGTGCAAGCACGCTCCTACACCGGGTAAACAAAAACCCACGCAAGAGTGGGAGAACCGCCTCAAGTGCATGGTTACGGCTGACTCCTCCGAGCACCAATCTCCGAGCTCCAACTTCGGCTTCCGCCTTTCCCCCTTCGGTCTTCCGCCGCTTCGCCCTCAGCCTTCCGCCTTCAGCCTTCAGTATTCCGCCTTCAGCCTTCTAAGTCCGTCACCCCCCGTTCTGCCTTCTTCACTCGGCGTTCTTCCTTAGGTCCTCCGCTCCGCCTTGAGCCTTCCGCCTTCTGCCTTCAGCCCTGAGCGTATTCTTCAGCCTTCCGCGTTCAGCCTTCAGCCTTCCCTCCCCGTGCACCGCTACGCCCATCCAGTTTTCTCCTGCAAAGACGCCCTCGCTTGGGAGCGCCGCCAGCTCATCGGCGGCGAACCGGCCGAATGGGCCGCGATGCAGCGGGCCGGACGCGCGGTGGCGGCCGGCATCGAGCGCGATGCCCATGAGATCGGCGGCCTGCCCGCCTCCGCGCGCCTGCTTGTACTTGTCGGCAAAGGCCACAACGGCGGCGACGCCCTGCTGGCCGCACGCGAGCTCCTCGCATCCCGTCCCCAGGCCACGGCGACCATCGTGCCCGTATTTGGCGAACGAGCCTTCCGCCCCCTCGCCTTCCGCGCCTGGCAGCAGCTCATCGCTGCAACCCCGGGCCGGGTGGAGTTGGTCAACCCCCGCGGACTGCGCGAACGCCTCGCCGCCGCCGAGGAGTGGGACCTCTGCCTGGACGGCATCCTCGGCTTGCAATTCCGCCTGCCGCTCGACGCCGACCTCGCCAACCTCCTCGATACCCTCAACGAGCACCCAGCCTTCGGCCTTCGCGTAGCTGTAGATCTGCCCACCGGAGTGGGAGAAGAGAGCGCCCCAGTGGCCTTCCGCGCGGACTTCACCTACGCCACCGGCATCGTGAAAGAGCCGGCGCTGCGCCCCTCCAGCGCCCCCTGGGTCGGCCGCCTGCGCTACGCCGACATCGGCTTCTTCGCCGCCTCCGAACCGGCGCTGGTCCACGAGCATGTGCTCACCCCTTCGGTACTGGACCCGTTGCGCGAACTGCGTCCTGCCCGCTGCGACAAGCGAAGCTATGGGCATGTGCTCATCGTCGCCGGTTCGCGCACGATGCCCGGGGCCGCTCTCATGGCCGTGCTCGCCGCCCTGCGCAGCGGCGCCGGCCTGGTCACCGCCCTGGTGCCCGAAACCGTGTTACCCGCCTTCGCCGCCCGCGCACCCGAGGCGATGTGGCTGCCCGCCGCCGAGACCCCCGACGGCGGTATCGCCCTTGAAAACCTCACACTTGTGCGCGGGCCGCTCGCCCGGGCCACCTCCCTAGTCCTCGGTCCCGGCCTGGGCCGCGAACGCGAAACGCAGGCCTTTATCCAGGGTCTCCTTGCGCTCGCCGAGTGCCCTGTGGTGCTCGACGCCGACGCGCTCCAGCCCTCCGTGATCGAATGCCTTGGGTCGAAGCCCGCCCGGCCCATCGTGCTCACGCCCCACGCCGGCGAATTCGCACGACTGCGGGGAAAGCCCGCCGACACCGCCGCACCCATCGAGAACGCCGAACTGCTCGACTTCGCCTTGGAGCGCAGTGTCGTAACCGTACTCAAAGGACCCGTCTCCCGGCTCAGCGACGGCCACCGCGTCTGCCACAGCCTCTTTGGCGGTCCTGTGCTCGCCCGCGGCGGCAGCGGCGACCTCCTCGCCGGCCTGATCGCAGGGCGCCTCGCCGGCGGCGAGGGCGACACCCTCCTACGCGTCGCACAGGGCCTGGTCTGGCACGGCCTCGCCGCGGACCGCCTCGCCCGTCATCAGAGCGCCACCTCAGCAGTGGCCACCGATCTGCTCGCCCACCTGGCGCCGGTACTCGCGGAGGCCCGCAATGAGCCGTGATCTCACCGAACTGCAGGCGCTGCTCGTGCTCAATGCGATCCCTAACATAGGACCGATCACCACAAACCGCCTGCTCGAAGCCCTCGGCGGCGACCCTCGACGCATCTTCACCTCCGATTCCCGCACCCTCCAAGCTGTGCGCGGCGTGGGCCCCGTGATCATCGATACCATCTGCGGCTGGGAAGACCGGTTCGACCTCGGGCGCGAGGAGGAGCGTATCGAGCAAGCGGGTGCCGAGTTCATCCCCGCACGCGATCCCCGCTACCCCGCAGCGCTGCGCGAGATCCACGACCCGCCCATCGGCCTCTACCAGAAAGGCGGATACCGCTGGAGCCGCCCCGCTGTGGCCATCGTAGGCAGCAGGCGCACCACGCTCTATGGGCAGTCCGTCGCCAAGCGTTTCGCCGGTGAGCTCGCGCGCACCGGCTACTGCATCGTCAGCGGCCTGGCCCGCGGCATCGACACCGCCGCCCATGAGGGCGCACTCGAGGCCGGAGGAGCCACCGTGGGCGTGCTGGGCAACGGCATCGACATCATCTACCCGCCGGAA
>CAJCBL010000004.1 GCA_903960515.1 uncultured Verrucomicrobiota bacterium | reverse complement strand
ATTCTATAAGAATCTATTTCGGAGTCGGAACGGAGGGGGAGCTGCGCTCCCCAAGACCCCTGCCGTCATGGCGGAATCTAATTGTCGCTGATGGCGAATTCTAATTGTCGTTGACCAACCAAAACGTCCACTTGCGCGAATACTACGGCGTGACTAACGTATTGTCGAAGCCTGACGAGAAAAATTGCGTGGTCCAAGTGATTTCATTGAGCCATTTTCACGCCGAATTGCAGCGACGTAGCAGTCCGTTGGCGCGGGGAACCGAAGGCAACCAGGCAATAGAGACCGAGCAGGTTTTCTAAGGAGTCGCGAGTCGCGGTTCGACCGCGGCCGAGTGCAACACGGGGCAAGATCGTAAGCGGGTGGCGATCTTGCCCCGAATTCGGCGATGTTTCACCAATTACAAACGCCTTCGGTCCCTATTGGACAGGGAGGCGGCAATTTTGTGGTTGCCACGCAAAGAGGGCGCCTCGATGAGTGGGACCTTTAGCGACTTCACTTAGCGTTTTGTGGCATCATTCTTCATGACCCGACCCCCAAAAGCATTCGCGGTAGTTGCAACGCGCGCGAGTTGCAATCGCGTCCCTAGATTGGAGGGGGGCGCATGGTTCAGAACCGTCCGCATTGCGGAATTGGTGGCGACAAGACAGCAAGTATTCTCTATGCCGCTTCGAGGTGAAGCAGAAGTACAAGCTTTGGGATCGTGACGCCACGCAATGAGAATTGAGAGTCGTCCAAAATGTCGGATCGGCGCTGATTTACTCTATAATCGTACTAGTCGCCGTGCTGATTGTCTTGGAAAGAGAGAGTAGCCAGTGATGCAATTCTTTCTCCCTGAGTCAGACGACCTGGTCGATCGGCATTTTGACTTTCTTGCGGACCGATATGGGTGCGGGAAATCTACCAGACACGACGTGTACGCGCATCAATTGCTTGGCGGATTACCCTGCGATGGCGTGCTTGTAAGTCGTTCGACCGTAGATGAAAAAAAGCTGGCCGAGATCGCGAATGTTGGCGGAATTCATCAATTCCTCTCAATCCCGATATCTATACCGGTTATCAGCGACTCAGGCGCGTTCCAGTATGTTGGTTTGGAACGACCGCCCTATTCGCCGGTCGATACCTGTGAATTCTACGCCAAGATCGGAGTCAACTATGGCGTGACTCTTGACCACGTAATTGTCGAGTTTGACCCCGACTTCGATTCTGAATCAGCGCTTCTGGCGCGCGAGGTTCCAGTTGAGGCGAGGCGCCGAATGGATATCACGATCTCTGGCGCGGAGGAAATGTGGGCGATCCATCAACGGGGCGGGTACCGGTACGAGTTGATCGGAGCGGCTCAGGGATGGAGCCCGAAGTCCTATCGTTCCTGCGTCGAGCGACTTGCTGCGATCGGGTACAGGTACATCGCCATTGGGGGGCTAGCTCGAGCATCGGACAAGGATATCAGGTTGGTGTTGGCGGAGTTGGTGCGCGGTGGACTGCACAGGATTGCGCAGTTCCACCTATTTGGAGTCGCACGACTCTCGCTGATGGATGATTATCTGGCCGCAGGCGTCGTTTCGTGCGACAGTGCATCGACAATTTTTCAGGCGTTCAAGAGCGACAAGGAGAACTACCACTCGCCGGCAAAGAACTACACCGCAGTTCGAATTCCATCGACTGCAGGGGGGCAGCATCGGTCTCCCAAGGTTCGGAAAATTCTGAAACCGTGGTTAGAAAATGGCGACGAAGATGACGCCGAAAAAGAATTGAAGCGGATTGCCGCCCAAAAAGTGCTAGAGCGATTGAGTAGACTCGAGCAAGAGGCCCTCGCGCGGGTCCGTAGTTACGCCCGCCGGGAAATTGATCTCACGGAGGCGATGAAAGCGTTGGTCGCCTATGACGACGAGTTTGGGGAAAGTCGAAAGGCCTACCGTGACTTCGAGGAAACACTGCGAGACCGCCCGTGGGAATCTTGCCCATGTGCAATCTGCCGGGAGATAGGAGTAGAGGTAGTGATCCTCCGGGGCAATGATCGCAACCGCCGCCGCGGTTTCCACAACACCTGGGTTTTCTACGAGGCTTTCAAGCAGAAGCGATTTGAACTTCAGCGCAAGGGGTAGGCCTGCCAGGCCGATAGGTGGCGTTTTGTCGGCAGTTGCGTTCGTGGTTTCCGGATTAACTGCAAGCTGCGCGAAATATGGAATTTTAGTAATTACGCACGTTGGTGAATTTTTAGCTTTAAAAATGTCGAGAAACTGCACAGTCTAGCAGAAATGGCTGCTCGGAAACTGACAATTATCACCACATGCACGAATCAAAAGCGCGGTCCGACTGAGCCGGACCGGTGCTTGAGATGCCAGAACGGCATGGATCCGAAGTTTGCCGTGAAACGGTGGGTCGAAAGCCTTGGAGGCTCTGAAGCTACCGCACCGGCATCGGACGTCTACCTAGGGTCGCATTGGCGGGAATCGTTGAATTGCGTAGCGTCAGCGCGGGAGAAGTTCGACTCGCCTGAGCTTCTTGTGCTTTCAGCTGGATACGGGCTTATCGACGATCGAACGCCAATTGCGAACTACGCGGCGTCTTTTGCCGCGGGACCCGACAGCATGCTGAATCTCAAGTGGCCTAGAGAGAACTCAGTCCGCGAGAATCAGGCGGAATGGTGGCGGTTGCTCAACAACGCATGGGGTCGGACCAATCTTGCAGAGCGATTCGGAGGATGCGGAGGGGAGGAGGTGATCGTGCTGATTCTCTCACGCGAGTATTTCGGAGCTGTAGAGCGTGAGGTGGCGGAACTCATAGCTGCCGGGAAGCGGATCTACATTGTCAGTGCCGGCGTCTTTGCGAACCTTTCGGCTATCTCGCCAGTAGTGCGAGCGCGAGTGCTTCCGTTCAATGACAGGTTCAAGGCTGTGGATCCGTATCTCGACAAAACTAACGTGAGCCTTAACGCAAGACTGGCCAACTGGCTGATCACCGCGCACGCCGACGCGTTGGCGGAGGGGAACGGAAAGGTCTTCGAAGTAATGAAAAGGATAGGCGAAGGGCTCCCCGATCCAGTGAGGAAACCGGTCGCGCCAATGACCGACGAAGAGGTCATGCACTATATTCAGGCACACTTTTCCACGTTCGGTACCTCAGCTTCGGCACTGCTTCGCCATCTAAGGGATTCCAAAGGGCTCTCTTGTGAGCAAAAGCGATTCGGAGCGCTGTTCCGGCGCTTCGTTGAATCCAATCAAGGACGACTGTTCGACCCAAAATGAATACTATCGAAGTTCGTGCGCTCAAAATCAATCAGATTCCGGACATCCCGGTTTTCTCGTTCTTTTTGACCGGTGAAGAGATTCTCGGAATCGCTGAAATCTCAAGGGTCAAGAAAGACGGCGGGGGCGAGTTGCTCGGCTATCAACGCGGCGAAGTCCGTCAGCACGTTGCCGAAATCACTGACTATTTGAATTCCGGCGAGGTGCTGTTTCCGAATGCCATTCTGCTCGCGCTCTCATCGGACGTCCGATTCAAGCAGAGTCGCGGTCCGAAAGTGGGAAACGAGGGATGCCAGGCTGGGACTCTAGCCATTCCTACCCCTATCGGAGGAAAGAGGGCGGCATGGATCGTAGACGGCCAGCAGCGGACTCTAGCTCTCTCCCGTTCGTCAAAGCAAAGGCTTCTCGTTCCAGTGACGGCGTTCGTTACGGACGACTTCCAGGTTCAGAGGACTCAGTTTCTTTTAGTCAACAAAGTGAAACCACTGCCGATCGGGTTGATCAACGAATTACTCCCGGCCGTAAACACAACCCTGCCACAGAGTTTCGCAAAGAACCGAATCCCATCGGCTTTGTGTGACATCCTCAACCAAGACCCCGAATCGCCATTCAAAGGGCTGCTCATTCGGGAAACCACTGACCTAAAGGAGAACAAGGCGGCGGTTATCACCGACACCAGTCTGCTGCTCGTGATTCGGAAAAGTATGAACGATCCCCACGGATGCCTTTACCAGTATCGCAACAGCGCAAGTGGAGAGACTGATATCGATGCGATCCGCAAGGTGATGAACCTATTTTGGTCTGAGGTGAAGGAATGTTTCCCAGAGGCGTGGGGGCGGTCACCTTCAGAGAGTCGTCTGATGAATGGCGTAGGCATTAGATCGATGGGCGTTCTGATGGACCGAATCATGGCAAACCTGCACCCAAGCGATCCAGAAACACCGCACGAAATCCGCCGGTATCTTGAAAGGTTGAAGCCTCACTGTGCGTGGACGGAAGGCAACTGGGAGATACTGGCCGGGATACCCTGGAATGCACCGCAGAACAATCCGACCAATATCCGCGACCTAACGCGTGCTTTGATCGCAGTATATACCGGACAATTCCCGCCCCCCTAGTGAAATTCTTCTTTGCAGACAACTGCGACAGCGTAGATCCGGACTACAACTTCCAGTCCGACCGACCAAACGTTGGTAGGAACCGGCGTTATGATCTATTGCCCCATGAGGTGCTTGAAACGCCGCCCTACGACGGGGTGCTAGTTTCCAGGGCGCTATTTGCAGACGGAGCGACGCAGGGGCGATACTCGCAATCCCAGAAATTCGCGGTCTTACGAGAAGGGATTCGGGACTATATCCGGTACCCAAAGCCGGGGTTCAAGGGCGATCCGAGCGAGTTCCCGATCATGGGGGATTGTGGTGCGTTTTCATATATTCGAGAAGAAGTTCCCCCTGTCGAACCGGAGGAACTGATCGCATTTTACGAGTCCTGCAAAGTGCAGATCGGGGTTGCCCCCGACCACATAATCTCGGGACTGAACGAAGACTGGGACAGGCGAAACCTCAGACCAGCAGGAGTAAGTACGCGCTTTGCAGTCACGCTCTCATTAGCGAAGCAGTTCATCGCACTCTGTCGGGAGAAGCGGGTGTCCTTTACACCGCTTGGCGCAATTCAGTGCTGGAGTCGGAAATCGGCGATCGACGCGGCAAGACTTTTGATCAGTTATGGATACGAATACATCGGCCTGGGCGGGATTGTTGGCTCACGGACCGAGGACATTTTGCGCTTGGTGACAGAAATTCGGACCGCGATTCCTCCTGAAGCCAAGCTACACCTGTTCGGCTTTAATCGCACAGATCATCTGGATGATTTTCATGCGTTGGGAGTTTCGTCCCTTGACAGCACCGCGCCCATTCTGCGGTCCTTCAAAAATGATAGTGGAAACTACATCACACCGGAAGGGCTATCGTACACTGCGATCCGCGTGACGGGACTCGCTGAAGCGGCGGTAGGTAGGCTGATAAAGAGCGGCGTGCTGGATGGAGATCAAGCTCGGGTAACCGAGCGGCAAGCGTTAGATCGGATACGCGCCGTAGGGGAAGGCACCCAGTCTGTCAATGATGCGCTGGAGGCAGTCCGTGCCTATGATGAATTATTAGGAAGGGATACTGCATTTGGGACGGAATACGAGCGGACATTGCGGGATCGACCGTGGGAACGCTGTCCGTGTTCGATCTGCCGGGAGTTGGGTGTCGAGGTTCTGCTGCATCGCGGACTAAACCGACACAAACGCCGAGGCATTCACAATCTTTGGGCATTCTATCAACGTCTGAAATCTGTGCGAGAAAGAAGGTTTATGAAAACTCCATGCATCCGAATCAAACAAACCGATGGGCGCTCGATCTACACATTTGCAGTCAACGGCAAAGAAATTGCCAAGTTCGCAACAGTCTCGCGCGTATCGAGGAGCAGTAATGGTGATCTCGTTGGTTATCAACGACCGGAGATCGAGAATCACATCGAGGAAATCCGTGAGTATCTTGATGGGCGGGGCTCGGTTCTAGCCAATGCGTTGATTATCGCATTCAACCGACCACTTAATTTCGTGCCGGATAGTAACGATAATGCAACTGTCGCTGCCGGGACACTCGAGGTTCCTGTTGATGATGTGGATAAAGCCGGGTTTGTGGTTGATGGGCAACAAAGGTTTGCAGCTCTCCGACGCTCGCAACGTTCCGACATCGTGGTGCCAATAACCGCTATCGAATCTGCCGGAGAAAATGACGAACGGCAACTATTCGTTCTGATAAACAACACCCGGCCATTGCCCAAGAGCCTCGTCTACGAGTTGCTCCCGTCTATTGGCGACATGGTGCCGCCTCGCTTGAGGACCAGACAGGCGGCCTATCGCATCCTCGGGATACTGGAGTCGGATCCCGCGTCCCCATTCTTCCAAAGAATCCGGACAACAACATCTATCCACCACGAAACCGCGAATATTAAAGATGTGTCGGTATTGCGGATGATCGAAAACAGCACAAGCAACGGTTTGCTTGGCCAATTTCCTGAATCAGATCGGAAACGAGCCAACCTTCTTGTCGCATTTTGGAGCGCGACTCGGGATGTGTTTCCGGATGCTTGGTTGCTGCCTCCACGGGAGAGTCGGCTCACTCATGGAGTGGGAATCGTGAGCCTAGGTTTCCTTATGGACACGGTGGCATTTCGAATCAAACGCGCTGGGCGAGACTGGAACATATATGAATTCAGGCAGGAGTTGGAGAGGATCGCGCCATACACGGCATGGACCTCGGGCATATGGCGCTTTGGGAAAAACGTGGTTCTGCCTTGGGATGGCCTGCAGAACACCAATCGAGACATCGATCACCTGACGAACCACTTGATCCGCGCATATCTCGGGAGAGTCGACCCGAAGCGAGATGACGCGGGCGGGCCAGGGGACGGGAGCGGATCCGAACAATCGGTCGATGAAAACTAACCTTCCGGAACAGGTCGGGAGGAACTTTGGGGCACTGCCCGCCGCCCGGGATGGCTCCACAGACATCGCCGACTCCAAGCGCTCCTCTGCCCCGGCCCGCTTGGTCAGCGAGCAGGAAATGTACACAAACTGCAGGGGGGCGTTTTGACGACATCCCACAGTTTCCATGTTCAAGTCGACCTAATCAACTGCGAACTCCTCACTGGCCCGCCCGAACCGTCTCGAGCAGTGCGCTGACAATGCTCGATGACCCCCGACCGCTGGGGTAGATCAACTCCGAGCGGCCAGGCCGATTGGCCTTCAGGAAATCCGTCGCTGCGTGTTTCGCGCTCTTCGCCACCACCAGAAAATAGTCTGCCTCGCGGGCCAAGGTTGCGAGTCGAGGACTCCCCACGTGCTCGTGGTTGAGGCGAACGTCTACTCCGGGAAATTGTTGCTCAATGAGGACCTTGGCTCGCGCTGCCGCCGATGCAGTAAGCGTGTATATGGCAACGATCTTGTCCCTCAGGCTGGGCATACCCCCTTCATCTGCTGCGCCGCCGGCAACGCGCGGGGGCGCCGGCAACGCCGCGAAATCATCCTGGTGACCAAGGTCAGCGCAAAGCAGGCGGAAGAGTTCGCGTTGAGCCGGCGCAATACGTCGGGCGGAGTGAACAAACGTGCCCCGCACACTGTGGAAAAACGACTCACGGGCAGCAGCATCGAGCACCGGCGAAGTAGCCAGCACATCAAGGTGATCTAGCGCCCAGTCTAATCGGGCAGGCTCCCCCCGGGTGTCCCAAATTGTACGGAGCCCCTCTACCATGTCCGCATAGGACGCAGCCGTTGGGCCGGTTTCCAGGATGGCAGCCGTCAACGCTTGGGTGAGAGCCCAATCAGCGCCGCCAAACTGGCGATCAACTGCCAGCATGAACAACACTGACTCCCATAGCGGCATGAACGCGGGCGTCGGTTCATCTGCGCGAAGGAAAAAGGCTGCAATGCTGGGCAGGACAAACCGTACCGTGAGGGTATTGGAGGGCGCGACCTCCTGCAAACGGGCCGCGAGACGGATAATGCGGGCGGGGTCGTGTTGAAAATCGTCCCACGACCAATCGGTGGCGCCGGCACGAGCGATTTCCGCCGCCTGACTCCAAGCAGGATCAGACTGCAGCTTGTCCAACCATTGCTCCCAACTACCGACCAGGTTAGCAGCGGCGCTGGCATTCACCAAGTCATCGCGCTGATTCAGATAGCGGCGCTGGCGAAGGATACGGGCCTGATCCGCGGCCGAAAGTGAACCGAAGATTCCGAGGGCAGTTCGAGCGGCTTCCGGCGTGTTAAGTTCAGTCGCGCAAATGAAACAGATTTGGACAACTTCGACTGAAGGAGTGAGCCGAATCAGGTGGGGCCAGGCGGTGTCGTAGTCCTCCCGGTCGATGAGTTGCTCTACATCGGCGAGCGTGACCTCAGTTGTGCCCGCCGGCGCCGTCACCGTTGCTGCGATGCGTTCCGCAAATGCGCGCTCAGGGGTTCCTGGGGACAACGCGGCCAGCAACTGCGGTATTTGCTCGTGGCGGGGCGGATCCGAGACCGCCGCTACCAGCAGAAAGCTCAGAACCACATTCGGTCCGTTCAAACCCGCCCGAGTCCTGAAAAGCGGTTCGTACTTCTTCAGGAAGTTATCCCGCATATGGGCGAGCGCCGCGCTCGGCTGATTCGAATCCAGAAAGCGGACGAATTCGGAGCGCCAAAACGCTTCGATCAACCACGCATTGATCCGGCGAGGACGCCGGATCGTGAGCAGCAGCGACAACTGGGGATGCAGCGCCAGTTGATCCCAATATCCGAGCGAGCCGAGTCGTTCGATCTCCAGGAAACGGAGGTTCTCAACGCTGAGACGGCCCGATTGCCGAATGGCCTGCAGCCACCGTTCCGAACCCGAAGCATCCTGAGCCGCCAATGCCGCGGTGAACTCGCGCAACAGCGCATCGGAAGTGCGAAATGAGGAGGCCCCGAGATCAGGCCGCATCCGCCAAATCTGGCGGAGTCGATCTAGCGCGGTGCGTACGCCCGATCGCGAAGCCGGCAGATGGACGCTGAACCGGAAAACGAACTCGCCTCCAGCCCAGTTCGCGGCCGCCTGCAAAACTCGGTCAGTTGGGTCGGATGCAACCCGGTGACCGGTAAAGTCGGTTCCGGCCATCCCGACGAAGGCGATCAATTCGCGGCGGAGTTGTTCTGCTTGGCTGGAACTAAAGGCTATGGCGTACCAACAGGGTTCCCGGACCGACACCGGACAGGCCGGCAGCACAACCGGGAAACGCTTGGGCGGCGGACTGGTCACCAACCAGTCCTGTACATCTTGGAGCAATTCCGAACTGCCTGCCTCGATGTCCGCGAAGGTGAATGCCTGGCCGGCGTCGTAAAACGCCCGCAGTGCTTGCAAGTCCTCCTCTGACCATCGCGCAAGGTTCATGGATAATGCCCGTGCATGTTAATCCGGAACTGCCCGATCCGGGAGGATTCGGTTTCCAGTTGGACCGTTTCTTCGAGCACCTCCACACCGCTACGAGTGAAGTTCATCGAGCCGTTCAGCGCAAACGTGGTAGCGATGAGCCCTTTCGTATGGAGTTCTTCGCGGGTGCTATCGATCACGAGTCGGTCCGAGCAACCTTCCAAGTCGGCGAGATTGCGGAGTCGGGAGCAGAATCGTTGGTTGTGCTCAACGGGACGTGTTACGACTTTAACCCGAAGCGCCGGATTGCGGCGCAGCGCGAAGACGATCAGTTCCGCCAGCGATAGATGACGCTTCGGCCAGACCGGTTCGAGACCATCGTAACCGCCGGACCGATTGTCCAAGAGCGCCAAATCGGAAACCCAGGGGGAGACAAGCCACAGTTCATCGCCCGGGGCCAGCAACTCGACGGCGACCAAGCTCTCCAGAAGATCGCGGACTTCATCCCGCTCCCCCTTGGCGGTTTTCACGATCAACCGGGCCGTCGATGCAGGCACGGGCTCGTCGTCGGGACTAACCTGCCCTGCGGTCACGAGTTCAAGTAACACAGCAAGGCCGGTTGCAGTCCGCTCGATGCCACGCAGTCGAGGATACACCAGCAGTGATCCGAGATCGAGGGCGTTGACCAGCAATCCAACCAACGCGGGACGCAGGGCGGCCAGATCACCTCGATCAGCCACTACTGCCACCCGGCCGTTCTCAATAAGGAGGTTCTCACACTGCCGTCGCCAATCAGGAGCACCGAACTGAACGCTTGGCTCTCTTGCTCCCAACAAATCAAGCAGCAGCCATCGCTCGGGCAGCGGCGACGACGAATAAGGACTCCACAACCCCAAACCTTGGTTGCGGGCATGCGAACCACGTGCCCAGGCAATACTGGAAAGGGCATTGAATCGCCAGATCCGGCGATCCTGGTCGGGGCCGATTGGCAAGGTGCCGTTGTTCAGCGCCGAATCCAGTTCATCGGAGTGACTCATGGCGTAGACCAACGGGCGCTGATCGATCTCGAGTCCCAAGCGAGACTCTTCCCGCGTCCAGCGATCAGCGAGACCGAGCGCGATGCGGTCAGTCTGGTCGTTGCTGCCCGGTCGCAAAACGCGAGCAGCCAACCCGGCCAGCACTCCATGCGTGGTGCGAATGCCCCGTTCGTTCAACGTTGCCCGGAAGGCTTGGAATTGAGTCGTAAGCTCAGCCAAACTCGGAGCGTCTCGGATGACCCGCATCATTTGGGCCAACGATGGCTCGTTCGCGGCCAGACGGAGGATCCGCTGGAGTTCGGAGTCGGTAATCTCGTAGTCCGATTCCTCGAGGGCCGCGTGCACGAGGTCCTGGAAACGTCGAGGCGCCTCCGCAAGCGTGGGGAACAATCGCTCGATGATACCGCCCCCACCGGGCGCATCTTCCGTCACCCAGACGTAGGTGAAGTCATTCGCGTCAGTCTGGAGGTCGATCAGCAAATCTCCCGCGTCGACCTCCGGGCAGCTTTGCTGCACCGCTTCGCGAAATGCGGCCGCAAAGGTCGCCGAATATCTTTCCCGCAACCACAGTTCCCAGGAGGGATCGGGGGCATTCCACAAGACGGGTACCAAATCATCGAGGATCGCCAGGAGCGCGGCGTTGGAGATCATCAGCCGCAATTCCTGAAGCCGAGCCTGTTCAACTCGGGCGGTGGGGTCGTCCTCTTCGGTCGGCAACGTCTGGAACATGACGTCCAGCACTGTGGAGAGATTCAGGTTGCTGCTACCGGTACGAATGGCCGCCCAAGCGGCCGGCAGATCCCATTGGTCGCGAACCGCAATGGCGCTGATTGCCGAGACCGCGATTTCGCCGAGCCAGTTACGCTCGAAGTGATTGAGTTGGCCGTCAAAGCGAGGTTCGTTGAGCAACCGCCAGCGGAAACGTGCAACCCGCAAAGCGGGGAGTTTACCAGAAAATTGACTGTCGCCGCCGAGTTTCCAATTGGAAGGAATGCGCAACCGAATGCGAATTCCATCCACCTCGAAACAGAATCCGAGAGCCGCCGATTCAGTTTGGTCACCGGCGCGCAACACAAAGCGGCTTGCCAGATCCAGCGTTGCACCGCCGGAAGAATTGATGGTGGCGTGGGCGCCGGCGGCGAAACGCCACACGGTGATCGGTTGATAGTGACGATGGGTGAAGAAGCGAATCTCGTCGACCACTTCGCTCAATGGCGACGCCACCGGGAGATCAAAGCGCATGCCGGCGGTCGGGTCATCGGGTGGGAAAAAACGACTCTGCCAGTCGAGAAACGCGTTAGAGGAATCCTTCACTCGGTCGCGCGGCGCATCAGACCGGACATGCATCACGAAAGGGCGAATGACGCGAACTGACTGGCCGGTGGCGGGCACCGTCATCAGTCCGAGATCATCTCGCTCCGATTCGGCGCAGAATGAGTTGATATCAATCGTCTGTACCCCGTTGGCTGCGAGATCCACGGGGAGCCAATGACGGGACATGCCATGAGTGATGCCGAATCGGCGGGAGATGCGGCCCGGGGCGAATTCCCGTAGAGCGGCGGAAATTGCCATGGGATACTCGTCTTCCGGACGACCAGGCCGGGGTGAGGCCATGATCATCACTTCCGGCAGATTGAGTTCGTTGAAAAGCGTGCCCGGCACGAACTCAGGGAGGGGATGATTGCCCAAGTGATATTCCTGCCCCACTTCGGCACCACGCTGCCACTGAGTGCGCAACCGACGGAGCCACGTCGGCAACACTTCCGTCATCAAAGCCCGGGGAGACTCCCACAACAGAGGTTGAACCTCGGCGGCCGTCCTGAGGCCCAGAGCGCGGCGCAACCAGTCCGACAAGCTGTCCAGGTCATCGTTGCCCTGCAGGACTCGCTCTATGATAGCGGCGGCCGCATTTTGGCGGGCAAGTTTTGCTGCCCTCCACGCTTCAGTGCCCGAGCCAGTCGGCGAGCTTGCGTCACGCCACACATGCCCGCCTTGTGACCGCAACTGGTTCGCCATCCAATCCATGGTGGCCCCCGCCGCCTGCATTTTGAGCACGTGCCGGTTCCCCAGGGGCAAATCGCCCGGCCGCAGTTCGGGGTCGAACAGAAGATCGTAGGCCTGGTACGCCAGCCGATCCCGTCCGAAGTCAGAAAGAACAATAGCCGTCCACGGGCGCATCTCGCGCTGACGGCCGGCGCGACCCTTGCGCTGGAGGAAAGCAGCGGGATCGCGCGGAGCCTTGTGTTGGAGAACCGCACCGACGGCGGGGTCATTAAAGCCCACCTCGAGCGAGGCGGTCGCCACGATCACCTCTGCTTCAATATCCACTCCTTCGTCCTGCGAACTCACCCGGCCAAGGCGGATATAGTTCTGTGGCCGCAGGGCATGGCCGATGTCCTCCGCTAACCGCCAAGATTGGCCGAAGGCGAAGCGCCGATCATCCTCGGGCCAAGTGGTGGCACGCAGATTCGCGAGCGAGCCACCGGCTTTTGCTGGGTCCGGACGGCCGTAGGCGTCCTGGCCTTCCGCATCGAGCAACGTGAAATACATGCGGTTTTTCACGTCGAGATCATCGGTGAAGAGGAAGACTTTGCGCCCGAATATCCCGGCAGAAGGCTGGGAGGAGTTCAGGTCGAGGACGCGCCGCAGGAGCATCGCAGTTTGGATCGTCGTGGAAAGCAGGCTAGCGCCTGAGACGGGATCTCCCCGAAGCGCCACCATGTATTCCATGCCCTCCTTGATCATCTCCGCGGTTTCCGGAGAAATCTCTTCCACGTCGTCCGCAACCAACCCGCTCAGTTGCGCAAAGAACGATGCGGCTTCCATCAACGTCGCCGACAGCCCCGCGTAGTGGCATTTCGCGTGGCTGAAATATCGCCAGCGTCGCAGCAAGTAGGCGGCTTGGGCGCCAGATACTCCCCGGTAGGTGTGCGCTTCATCCAGCAACACAAGTGATGGCTTGCGATTAATCGGGGTGCCAATGCCGAACAAGTGATAGGAACGCGAATCGGTGATCCGCTGATTCATCATCTCCGTTGTGGTGAAGATTACATCAGGCGGAGTACGAAGCATGCGGTCGCGGGTGAGAATGATATCCTCCGCTTCAATCGACACCGAACAGGATTCACAAACGAGACGCTCCCGGTTCTGGGCCCGGTCATCATTGCGCCAAATCATGGCCCCGCCGCAGTCGCGTTCGGGACAAACCAAAAAAGGACATACCCTGCCCTCGGTATGCTGGGCCCATTCCCGTTTGCCGGGATTCTCCACTTCCGTCGCGCGCCGTGGTGTCGGACCGAAATAGGCTGCGACGCAAATGGGACGGCGGCCCGCTGCCGCCAAGACGGGCTTCAATCGCTTGGTTTGGCGAAAGACCTCCGTGAATTGATCCATCAAAAGCGCATTGCGGGGATAGAGGGCAATCGCCCGGACGAAGTGGGCCGGGTCGCGTTCGACGGTTCCCACGAGATGAGTCAGAGCGGGAGTATAGAATGCGAGCGTTTTGCCGCTACCTGTGCCGGCGCAGATCATCGTACCGGTGGCTCGACCGGTACCGACCTCGCTTAGGATGCGAACCGCTGCACGGTCCTGAAACCCAGCGAGCGGATTCGGGTTATTGCCGAGGCCGAGCATGGCGCTCAAGGCGGAACGCTGCAGGGGCGACAAACGAATGCCCTCCGCGATCCAGCGGTCAACGCATGCGGCAGCAGGAAGATTGCGGTTTGGGTACTCGCGAGGGCGAAGAACAAAGCGGAAATCAGCGACCAGGGTTGGACTCAATGCCCAGTCACCGGGGCGACGCATGTGCCGTGGGAACATCTGGCGGAGACGCGCCAGCAATCGAAGCGTCTCCGCCATACGACTCCGGTAGCGGTAGCTGCCGCCTTCGTCCCAACGGAAGAGCAATCCTCGGCTGACCATCGCTTCGAGCAAAAGATATGGACTGGAGAACTCGTTATCGTCGTCGTTCTCGCTCAGGAAGTCGTCCGCCAACTGACTCAATTCGTTCTCGGCCAGCGCGCCGTCCACCAGACCCCATGAAAGCAAGGCCGCTTCCTGTCGCTCGATTCGCCCGAGAAAATCGACCACCAGGTTGCTCATCTTAAGGGCGGGGACGCGTCGCCGTGCTGACACGCAAGTTGGCGGTCAACTTCTTCTTCTTAAGCCATTCGAGCACGTCTTCGGAAAGTTCGGACAGAGACACGCCGGACTGGCTGGCCCGTTTAAGAAATTGTTCGACGGGTTTAGGTACGTCACCGAGATCAAGCTTGGCGATCAGGCTGCTGATCCTAGCTTCCGCTTTTTTGACCTTGGCGAAATCCGCTTCCGAACGCGGCAAGTCTGCCAGCGCTTGATTAAGCTCCTGGGCGACGCGCTCGACCTCACCGAGAACCTCGGCACAACTTTCCATCTGGCGGAAGGGTGCAAACGGTTCGGCTTTCTCGGTCCGTTCACGAATGTATTGGGCCCAGATCGCCCCGAGTTTGGTATTCAGGATGTCGCCCACTTCGCCGGCCTCCTTCTCACAACTGGCCCAGGTATTTTGGGTCATCAACTCGCTGCGATTTTCCTTCAGGCGCTTGCGGAGGGTTCCAATCTTCCTTCTTACGCTGGCAACCTTGCCCCGTGGCAGAAAATCCTTCGGGACCAAGTCATGGTCCTGGAGAAGTTTTCCGGTGCCGAACAGATTCTTCGCATTTGCCACGTGCTGCTCCAACGCCTCATGCACTCCTTTGAAATGACTCAGCAACTCCTTATTCTTCTCCGCAGATCCGATCTTAACGATCTTGACCTGAAGGTCGGTAGCCTGGGCCAGGAAAGTAGATTTCGGAGTGCTCATTTGGACTCCTCCTCCGCTTTGCTGAGCAAGTCATCGTAGTCCTTGAAGAGGCCGTCGATCTTGTCGGAGACATCATCCAGACTGGCGGGTGTATCCTCCAAGCGACCGTTCACTTCGCTTGCGGTGTCCTTCAGGAACCGCCGGCAATCCTCGATGAGCGTGCGCACCTTCTCGATTGTCTTCTCATCGGATTGCGCGACGGATGACAGAACGACACCGAGACTAGCATCTGCCTCGGTCGCTTTTCCGGCCAACAGAAGGTTTTCCTTGATCGGCCCCATATCGCGAAGACGGGTGCGCAGGAGATCATGACTCGGTTCTTTCGGACGGAAAACGCCCTCATCGTTCGCAGCTTTGATGATCTCCCGAAGCTGTTCACCCACTTGGATGGGATCGAAGTTCTCTCCGAACGCACCGGTCACCAATTCGCGCCAATCGTGCAGCCAGCGCTTTCGTTGCTCAGCAAGTGACTTGATCTTCTTGAGTTCCCGCAGGTGCTCGGTGATGGACGGGCTCTGATCACGAAACAGCTTCAGGTCGACGCCCTCGGCGAATTGCCAATCGGATTTGCGCAATTGGACAATGGCCGCGGTCAGTTTGGCTCCATTGACAGCTTGGCAGTTGCGGCCCTCGCCCTGACGAGCCCCCACTAGCTTCAACAGTAGTGTCTGTAGGTCGGTTCGGGTTTGGTTGGCTGAAGCCAAGAGACCGGCCCAGTCATCGCCCAAGGTGCTGGGCTGGAATTTCTCCACGGGCGCAAACATAGCCGCGATGTTTTCCACGTCAGTGTTGGCCGAACCGCCGGGCAAATTGAGTACACGTGCGCCCAGCAACAATGCTTGAGAAAGAGGAACGATAGCTTCCGGCCGCAATTCGTTACCGTTGTTCCGGTAATATGCCGCCGCCTGTGTCGCCAAGTGCTCGATGTGGTTGGCGTAGATTACCGCGTCGAGTTCGCCACCTGGGTAAGCCCAACCCTTCTGAATGTGGTAACGGACGACAGCTCGCATCGCGGTGAAGAAGTGCAGTGACCGCTCGGGATCCTCCAGGTCTGCTTCGGTGGCGACCACCGCCAACGCATCGCCCTGTTCCGGATTGGATTGTTGCGCTCCCGGGATATAAAGTCGTTTGTTACGAACGGTGACGGGGCGAAGCATCAGCGCTTCCCAATCGAGCCATTCCTGAATCGCGTCGTCTAGGTACTCGCGCAATTTGCCGGCGTGACTCTGGCCAATGCGACCGGTGCTGCGCCATTCATCGAGCGTTTTACGCCAAGGACCTTCGGGATCTCCTTCGGGTTCTTCCTTGGGACGCTGGGGCGCCGGAGTTGGCGAGGTGTCGGGCCGACGGCGCTCGGCTTTGGCATCCCAATTGATCGCCGGGAGACCGAAGGCCCGAAGGATCTGCGGTGGAATAGCGGCGGCCTGTCCTAAATTGCGCGGATCGCCACCCCAGAAATGGACGACGACCGCCACGCGCGCAGCGGCCGAACCGGCCTTGGCCTTGATCTCACGTCCCACATCCACCGCCAGTTGGTTTTCGGCAAATTGGTAAAGACCGGCGGCAGGAAAATCGCCCCGGCTGAAGGAATCCCGGTAGGGCATCAGTGTCTCACGGAGGATTTGGTTGATGAGCAACCGCGGTTCGTACTTGAATGCGTCGCCGGAGCGTAAAAACTTGCGGGCCAGTTGCTGGACTGCGTCCCGATTGAAGGGGAAAAGCAACCAGTCGCCGCGCTGGGATTTCCCGAATGATTCGAGAACCTTGCGATTTTCCTCTGAAAGCTGCGCATTGTTCTCGTCGTAGAAATTCGGGATCCATTCCGCCTTCCTCTTTTCGTCGGCTCCAGCATCGTTGTATGCCTTGAGCAACTTGTCCGCCCCCCAGCGGGCGGCGTTAAGATAGCCGCCAACGAAATCAGTAAAGCAATTGACCGCTTCGGTTTCGTTTTGAAACGGCTTCTGTTCGATCTCCCACGTGGCCTTTGCACGGGTCATGACGCTTTCCGGCAACCGTCCTTCCGTTACGGCCAAGGCAGTCCGCATCGTGCAAAGCTCCTGCTTCCCGTCACGTATGCCCTCTTTAACCATGGCGGCCAGCAAATGCTCCTGTATGCCCGCGAGCACCGCAAAGTCCTCGACGAGGAGGACCAACTCCCGGTTGTCCTCGAAGAGTTTGCGTCGAATCTCTACGAACAGTTCCGAGAGGGATACCCCGCGAAAATCGACCAGTTGGGCGACGGCCCGGTCGACCACTTCGTTAAGGAAGCCAACGGCCGCCTTTAAATGCTTCGGTTGCTTGAGAATCGCCAGATAGGCCCGCGTAACCGTCGCGGTATTGGTTTCCAACAGAACCGAAGTGATGTCCGATTCGAAAAACTGGTTCTGCGGCCCCTGATCGCTTTCCTTACTGCCGTTGAGACAGCGGTCTGCAATGCGGGTGAGCACACCCTTGTTCTTTCCCTCCTGGGCGGCGAAGTGCGCCCCTAGTTGCGGATCTTGCAGCAGTGCGATCAACCCTTTTTCGGAGCAGTGCGCCGAGCGCAAGTCGTCGTCTTTTTCCGGCCGCTTTTCGCGCCGCCGCTCTTGGACTTCCTTTCCGGCAAGTTCGAGCGACACCAGCAAACTCGCCTGCAGGCGCCGGGTAGCTTCCAACAGCGAAGGAGGCAACTGCGCCTCAGCAAATTTCTGGCGTAACGCGCTGTAATCCCTCCCCGGTAAATCATTCAGGATCAGGTCGAGGACACCGCGCAGGCTGGTGCTCTTCGGGATCCGAACTACATGGCGCTTGGCATGGTCGCTCCGCAAACGAAGGTTTGCGTGAAGCCAACGGATCAAATGGGATTTGCCGACACCCGACCCTCCGATGACTGGGAGAACGAGTGTGGCACTCGCCGGATTGGCGGCGAGGAAGGCCTTCAGCACTTCATGCTCATCGCGGATTTCACCTGGCGCGTTTACGTTATGGAGCTTGTAGAGAATCCGCATCGGCTGATGCACCGCCAAGAAAACGGCGTCATCGGCAACCTCCGCCTCGGTGAAGAGGCAGTTCTCACAGTTCTCCACCGTGGGCCAGAACCCAGTGAGATCCATTTTAGCCATGACTGTAGTATTTCCGGTCCTTCGGTTGGAAACTGAAATGGGAATACTGGTGCAGCACCGCTCCGTTCCGACCGGTGAGCAGAACGCGGATGTCATCGGGCGCATCGTCCTTCCGCGTGGCCTTCAAGATTCCATCGTCGTCCAAGCGCAGTAGCGCCCGACTCAGGCTCGTTGACAGTTGGTTGTTTGGCGGCGCGACCCAAGCGTCTGGACCGGTTTGCTCTTTTAAGCGCGATTCGATGTCCACGCGATAGCAACCTCTATCGAGCACCGGGATGGCCTCGGCCAAGCTGGAGATGAGTTGCTTCCCGGTAATGGTCGCCCCTACGCGAGGAAAAATATCCGACAGGGAATCGCGAATCGCGACCGTGGGGTCCATCACCAGCACCTTGCCTGGGTGCGAACCGTTCCACGCGAAACCGAACCAGACCATCCATGCCTTAATAGGAGCCCACCGCTCCTTGTTCGTTATGAATCGGAGGTTTTGCTCATCGTCGCCCAAAAGGTCCGCGGGCAATTGCTGCATCATCCGTCGCTGCACATCGTCCCAGCCGACGAACGACACCGAATAAACATCCTGCGCCAGCATCCAGCAGAGCGCCCGCGTGAAATCAGCCGCCTTCGAATCTTCGACGGCGTACAAGTTGCGGTTATTCTTTTCCTGCAGGACCAACCGCCGCGTGAGCCGGGCCAGCCCCTCGATATTCTTCTCTTCCCGGCGGACGTCGGCGTGGATCATGATGTTCCCCTTGTCGTCCTCGTCGAACAGACCGAGTTTGATCCAAGTCCCGAGCGTCTGGGCGACCTGCTTGGAATCGACGGCATGCGGAGGCGAACAAAGGCCAATCACCCTTTCGCGGGCGACGGTCTTTTCAGCCAACAGCAGTTCGAACAGCACAATCAATACGCTGTGCATTCCATCTGAAGCGCGGTTCAACAAACTCATTGGCGCAAAACGTTGAGCAGCGTTCCCAATTGGATCGAACCCGGCGACCCATCGCCGATGCGACGTCCTTTGTGATACCGATCCTCGCATTCCTCCGGCGCAATCACGAGGTGCAGCGGGCGATTCAACGCGTAGAGGTGTTCGGGAATCGACCGGGGAGCATGCTCAGGTGGCAACACGGACACCCTGGGCACACCCAAAAAGCCTTCGAATACCGGGTCCGGGTCATCGATGCCTCGCACAATTAGGAAGTTTTCCGGGGTATTCTTGGTCATTGCTTTGAGCGGATTCGGCAACGCGCCCGGCCACATAGTCTCAGCACGCCATTGGGGAGGCAAGGCAATCTCGCGGATACCATTCTTGGCTAACTGCTTGAGCGACTCCACCAGTCGGGTGAACAATTCGCGTCGGGGCGTGTTGGCCTCATAGGTTACGAACAACACTTTGCTATCCCGAGCCGACAGAAGTTGCCCCAACCTAGCGCTGACCTCGTTCTGCACCTTGCGCGCCGGGTTCAACATTACGTCGTCTGGGCCCTCCCCCACGTGATGAATGCCCGCCACGGGTACTGCGTACACTTCCCGCAGGATATCTTCTCGCCGACGCCGATTGCGCACCAGGTCCTCCATTCTGGACCAATTCCGCGCCGCGCTGACTTTGCTTGCCCCACGCTTCACCTCCACCTGCTGATCCCACGAACGGGCGGTCGTTGGATTGGATTGAAGGAGTCGTACCGGCACGTACGCCTCCAAGGTCGCGCGCTCCTCTTCGCGTCTCGCCTCATAGTCCTGGACTGATTCACCCGCTCGCTGCGGAGACCCCGGGCGAACTCCGCTCTGGATCTCCAACACGCCGGAGCGCGCCAACAGGAGAAGCGTTTTGAGGTTCCACTCACGGTTGCGCTCTCCATCCCAAGTCACCCCGGGGCGCTTTGCGTTGAGATTCACGTAAGGCGATTCAGCGTCATCGATCCGGGAAGCCCACATGCTTTGCCAGCGCTGGAATCCGATTTCCGAACTGACAATCTGCGGTGAACTCAAGAGCTCCGCATCGTGGACGTCGGCCTCGGTCCAAATCAGGAGCGAGGCACAGGCGTGGCCGTCGCGACCTCCGCGACCGACTTCCTGATAGAACCGGTCTACCGTCTCAGGCACACAAGCATGGATCACGGCCCGCACATCAGATTTGTCCATGCCGAGGCCGAAGGCCGATGTGCCGATCATGAGGTCAAGTTCGTTGGCGTTCCAGGCTTGGAGCGTTCGCGCCCGTTCCGTCGCTCCGCATTCGCCGTGGAGAATGCCCACCCTCCCCCATGATTCTTCACGACAGCGCTGGTACCACGCTTTCGCATCCTCGACCCGGGTAACATAGAGCACGGCCGGACGCGGCGCGTGACGCAAGGCTTCGAGGATGGCGCGATTGCGCGAATCAAGTGAATCGCAGCGGACTTGGGAATAGACCGGTTCCTGTCTAAGGTAGACCGCCGCCAAAATCTCAAAATCATTCGGATCGCCGAAGAAGTGGTTGATGTCGGCGAAACTGTCCTCCGTCAAAGTCGCGGTCATCAGCAGCGTCCGGAAGGCAAGGTCCGGCGGACAAATGCGCCGTAGCTTTCGCCATAGCGCGCTCATGGACTGGAATTCCGGGCGAAACGAAGTACCCCACTGGCCGATCAGGTGGGCCTCGTCCACGATGAACGCCCGCAATTGGCCCGATTTGGCCAATGCTTCGATACTATCTGCGAGACCCGTGACGATACTCTCGGGCGCGCAGAAAACGACCCGCTGCTGGCCATCGCGCAAGCGTTGCCAAATTGCCTTACGCTCCAATTGCGTGAGACCAGAGTGCCAGGCGTCGATCGACACACCGGAAACCAACGCGCGGGCTTGCCGGACTTGGTCGAACGCGAGGGCGATGGTCGGAACAACGACTACGGATGTACCGCCGGATTCAGCGGTACCGAGGAGCGCTGCCGCCATGCCCACCAGGCTCTTGCCTGCTCCGGTCGGAAGCACGACCAGGCGAATCGCCCCTGGCGGCGACAACATCACCGCTCGAACCGCTTCCGCCTGATTCGTCGAAAGGTACTCCCCATGCTCGAATCGGGTGACGAGGTTGGGATCGGCCGGCACCGGTCGATTAGTGCGACGGACCGGGCGTTGTTCGGCATCGCTGACTGGTTCACCGGGCAGCCAACTCGGTTGCCACGGCGCAGCCTCGAGTTCGAAGGTGGCGCCGTCACCGAAAGCCTGGCAGCCGCATTTCCGCCATTCGGATTTGCTCGGCCAAGGCGCCGTGGCCGGCACGGTGAGTTGCGGGATCCCCGGATGGTTGGTCGCTTCCCAGCGCAAGACCTGCCGAATCAACACCGCAATGTCCGCCCAACCCAGATTCTGCGAAGGGTCGCGCAGCAGCGCCAAACGCACCCGTTCATAAACGGAATTCTCGTAGGCGACCGTCGGCAATGCCTCTTTGGGCCATGCTCGCAGCCAACGCTTGAGGTCCGCAAATTCGCTCATGGCTCGAGGGGGCCGCCGGCCAGAAATACCACTCCTGCCGCATCCAACCGCAGGCGGGGCCGGATCAACCCGGCGGATATTTCCGCCACGCGCTTCTTCTCGGCGACCAGCTCGCGTTTCAACTGGTCGCGTTCGACCGGAATCATCGCCAAGGCGGCCACACGGCTCTCCATCTGCTCCTTCGTCAGGACCGTCGCTGTTTCGAATTCTGCGTGGGCCGCTTTGGCAATGTCATCCAGATTGCGAAGTCCACGGAGCGTCTTTTCGGCGGAAGCGCGCGCTTCCGCGCACAACTCGGCCCATACGCTGTCCCCTAAGCGGGCGAGTGCCTGCGACCAGCGGGACGGATTGATGTTGATGTCAGGATTTCGGACAAAGGGTTTGCTTAGTTCGGCGATGACCTCGGGCGAAGGCACCGAAAATTCCTGATCGATCCAGACCGTCTCGGCGAAGGGCGGCAGCGCCGCGTCCGCTCGCCGGCGCAAAGTTCTCACCACCGCGCTCTGAGGATCACTCGCTTCGCTGGCGAGATCCGCCTCCACCACGAAATCGAAGCAGAAATATACCTTAACCTCCGAGGCTTTAAGCGCCGGGCTTTCCCTCCAAAAGGCGAAACAGGTCCCGCGATCATCACATCCGAGGTACCCATGCAATCCGTCGACCATGGGGTGACCCAGACGGGCCAGACTTGCGCCACGGTGGAGCGCCGTTTGCCGATTGAACGCCATCGGCCTTGTCAACGGCGGACTGAAATCTGTGTGCCGGGCCAATGGATCGAATGCCGTTCCCATCCACTGCGCGATGTCCGCTGCGCTCATCAGGCATTGCTCACCTTTTGCCGGATAGCGAAAATGATAACGAACAACGGTGTCGTTGCGCTCGCGTTCCCCTACGCGGATGAAGTGCAAGGCTTCCACCAGCCACTCATCGAAAGCGTGCCGGAAATCGTCGCCCTTCTTATCAGCATGCTCCAACCGGGCCAGCCAGTCCGCACCGGACTCGGCCGCGGGAAGATCAAACGCGTCCAATTCATCCTGATTCTGGATGGATTTCAGCTCCCGATCCCGGATGCCGCCGGAAGCCTTCAACTCCTCCGTCCACGCCGGCAGCGCCGTTACGCCTTCTTCGAAAAGTTTGGTAGCCGCATTCCCGGTCAGGTCCTCAACCAGATACTGTAATGAAGCGATGGACTGCCGGAATACGTTCCATCCTGTGTCGAGACAGGTGATCCACTCGTTTTGATAGGCCGCTTCCCCGCTAGCCAATACGAACGAGGCAACCGGAGTGCCGACCCCGTAGCGGTCCAGTCGCCCCATGCGCTGCTCAATGCGGTTCGGCGCAAATGGCAGGTCAAGATGCAGGATTGCCGAATGCTTGCCTTGGAGGTTCACGCCTTCCTCGGCCCGGGCATCGCAGACGAGAATGGCCTCGGGTACCGTATCCCAGGTTTTCCGCCATCCGGGTGCAGACGGATCATGGCGTGCCACCACGCCGGGCAAGGCACCAGTCAGCAACTTGAAGAGTTCATCGGCGAAGTTACGGCTTACCGTCATGCAGACCACGCGCAGCTTTTGTGTCCGCATTTGCTGGAGATTCCCCAGCAGTTCCTTCAATCGGGCCCGCTGCTGATCGCGAAACACCGGGAGACCGCTTTCGAATTCCTCGATGATCTCCAGTTCGCCGGGAAATGCCGGCACGGCGCCGAGTTGGCGCAAACGCTCGGAGTCCAAGTGAGCGTTTGGACGTTGAGGCGTCTGGCCTTTCTTCGCTGGCCGCCGGGCGGCAAAATACGACGCGAGCGTCTCGATATCGCTCCACGCCGCCTCGAGGAGCAACTGGTGGATGTCAACCAGTGCAGTTACCGATGCGGCGGAGCCGGCCGCCGCTTCGTTCGCCGCGCGCCGGCGCCACGCCTCCACAAATTTCTCGGCGTTGGCGATGGCACCGTTTTCAGAAGGCAACCGCACGAGTCCCTGCCGACCCGGGAGCAATCCCTGAAGATTCTCGTTCCGGCGATTGCGCAGCAACCGGCGATGCAGGCGATAGGTTTCGCTCATGTGCGCCCGGATCCCCCGAACTCGCAATGCCCGATCGCCGGCCGGCTCGTCCCGATCAATGCCCGCCCGCAGTTCGTTCAGCATTTCATTCAGGCGAGAGTCCTCGGGAAACATCGTGGCAATTTGCTCCGCCGTGGAGGTCAGGAAGAACGGTTGCTGATCCTCGGTGAAGGCCGCGAAAATATCTGCGAGTTCCTGTCGCTTCGTCACCCGATCTTCAAATCCGCTACGATTCTTCAGGTCGTACACCGCCGGATCGAGCAGATGCAGCAAGGCCAGGAAGCCCGCCGCGTTGCGGCGTATTGGAGTCGCCGAAAGCAACAGAATGCTCGGGCATACGGTCGGAGCAGAAAGCCGCCGGACTTTTGCGAAACGTTCATAGCGCGGACTGGACGGAAGGTCGGTCCACCCAGCGGCGATCTGGTGCGCTTCGTCGATGATGAGCAGCGTCGGTTGTTCCCCGGTCCATACGTCGAAGGCGTCAGAGGATACAATTTCGACGCGATGCCCGAAATCCGGCGCAAGCGAGCAACGCAGGCGGAGTTCTGATTTCCATTGATCAACCAGGCTCGCCGGGACGATCACCAGCACCCGATGATCCGCGGGACGATCGAGCACGTGTTGACGGGCGATAATACCGGCTTCGATGGTCTTACCCAGACCGACTTCATCGGCCAGGAAATAGCGCTGGACTGGATCGCGGAGAACTCGCCGCACGACCTCAATCTGGTGAGGTTCCAGTTCAACCGGGGCCGAGAGCAAGGCGTCCATTCCGCCGGTGGCAGCTCGCTGGCCCACCAGATGGCCGAGTAACTGGCGACGGCGTTCGTGAAAATACGGCGTTTCCGTCAAACGGCCTGCGAGATGTTGCCACGGTTCCGGAAGAGGACGGTCCCAACGCACATACAGGTCTTTTTCCGCCACCCTAGCTTGGTCGCCGTTGGGCAACTGGACGAAGATCTCTCCGTCGGGTACGTGCAATTGGACGCGACCGATCCGCCAGAATCCTGCGGTCCGGTCGTGGAAATACACCCGGATTTGCTCCCCGAGTTGCTTCACCCGGCCCACTTGAGTCCACGGGACTCGAATGGTTTCGCGGTCGGCCGCGACCGGGGAATCGAAGTACTCGATCAGGACGCTCTCGCGGTTCGAATCGATCAACTTGCCGACGCCCCAGGCGTTATCCTTACAACGGACGAATTTGCCAAGGTGAGGATTATTCATTGGATGGTGGGATCGACCACGAAAACGCTACCGCCGGAGTTGATGCAGGAGATGCTCGCAATAAAAACCTGAGGCCTGCACGCAGTGCCCGGTTGCCGACCGGCTGCAAACGACCGTCTCTGTCCATCGGCAACGGGCGTACAGGCTGATCGGATGCGCTCACTTTAGATACTATAACCAACCTGTCGGAGGAAAAGCTGGAGCGACAACTCAATGGCTTCGCACGACAGCGAATGCCTCGTGGTTATGGATGCTTTCCTGGTTCACCGCCCGAACTTCGAACCAAGCAATACGCTTGTCCTCCTTGAGGAAACCCGCGGCATTCCGGACGATGTCTTCGACAAAGACGGGATTATCGTATGCCTGCATGGTCACATGGCGCTCATCAGTCCGTTTCAAAAGTGCATAGATGGGGGCGGAAGCTGATTTCTCTGCGATTTCAACTAACTCCTCAATCCACACGAACTGCCATCCATCTCGGTCCTTCTTGGTCCGTACTGTAATGGTCACAAAGCCGCGCTGGTTGTGAGCGCCGTAATCGCTGATTTCTTTGGAGCAAGGGCAGAGGCTCGTAACCGGAACCTCGACCCGCAGGAGAAAGTCCTGCTCTTTGCCATTCGATTCGGCAATGAATGCGCAGTTGAGGTCGACCAACGCCTTCGATCCGGATACGGGGGCAGCTTTAGTGATGAAGTAAGGGAATTCGACAACGATGTGGGTTCGTTCCGATTCGAGCTTTGCCTGCAACTCCACGAGAATTTCAGGCATCGTGCGCAGGGTAATCTCGCCGTGGTGTTTGTTGAGCACCTCGACGAAACGGCTCATGTGGGTGCCTTTGAAATTATGGGGCAAATCCACCGAGAAACTGAACCGCCCGACAGTGTGCTGGGCCTTGTTCTCCCGGTCGAGAACCGTAATAGGGTAGCGCAATCCGCTTACGCCAACCTGATCGATGTGTATGCCGCGGCTATCCGTTTTGCGTTGAACGTCTTTCATAGGGAAGGGGAGAAATTGAGGATCAATGTCAGTGTGCTCGCTGTCGAGATGTTCTGGAGCAAGCTTGCGATCTATTTCGAACATCAGAACCCTAGGCGTTGGTGGCCGCCGATAGGTACGGTGGGGCGGGCCCCTGTATCCAAGGCGTCGACGTTGAAGATCCGATGCAATTGGTAACCTGCTCGGAACGGCGATCCGCGTTGTTTAACGGCAATGGAGATTGCGGAAAGGACTCGGGGATTAGCGCGCTGCGACCACTCAGGATGAAGCCACACCGGCTGCCCAGAAAGGTATGGCTCGATTTTAGGAAGCCAGCAGTCAATCGAGTGTTCGTTCTCAATGATGAGTTTGATCTCGTTTGCACTTTGCAGGTTCTCGGGCAGAGGTGGTTTTGCCCATTTTGGGCTCACCGTTACCCACTGAAAGTCGCCTCGGATTTCAAACGACCCAGCAGTTTCAAGATGTGTCGGCAACCCGATGAGGGCAATGGCCTTGGTGAGCGGACGAAGATCGTGAATGGTCGGTTCCCCACCAGTAACCACAACGAATTCAGCCTTTGTCATTTTGGCACGGGCAGCCAACTCGCCCACAGGCATTCGCTCGACACTATCGGGCACCCAGTCCGGATGCCAAGTGCCAGCAGAGTCGCACCAGGGACATTGCAGCGGGCAACCGAATGTTCGGATGAAGAACGCAGCCTTCCCCATGTGGTAACCTTCCCCCTGCCACGAAAAAAACGATTCGTAGATGGCTAGGCTAGTCATTCCAATGTCACGGAAGAAGAGGGAGGCGCGAACAGGGCGGAGTTTCTTGCGTCTTCGTGAACCTCAACGGAGAGAACCCAAACCCGGCCGCCACTGTGCTCTCGGACCATTGGATCGAATATAGAGAAGAGGTGTTGAGCCAACCCTTCACATGAGCAGTTCTCAACTATATAGCATTTCCAAACAGTTGGCTCTGCGGCGACCAATTGCTCGCGAATCGGATCGTCGGCATTGAAAAGGCAGGCGTGATCAAGGTTTTTCTCAATCCACTGCCGAAGGAATTTCAGCTTCCCGAAATCGATCACAAAACCGTTATCGTCAGGTCGGATACATCCGAATGTGACCGTAATCCCCCAATTGTGACCGTGGATCAGGGCGCAATGGCCGTCATGATGGTTCTGTCGGTGGGCGAAGGGGATGTCAGCGTAAGTCTTTCTGCACGTGATCACGGCTGGAGTCTCCAATTGTTGAGAATGAGTTCGTCAAGTCCTGGCGCCGTGGGCGCATAGGCTGTTGGGTCATCGACTCCTGCCAATTGGAAGGCTTCCCGGCGCTCGATGCACGTACCACACCTTCCACAATGCAGCGCCCCCCCCTTGTAGCAGGACCAGGTGTCCGCAAATTGTACTCCTAGTGCCGCCCCCTTCTTCACAATCTCAGCTTTGGTCAGAGCCACGAAAGGCCGGATCAGTGTGACCTCATGCCAGTCTGCCAAGCGTATCGCCGCCGCGAGAGCATCGGCAAACTCCGATCGACAGTCAGGGTAAATTGCATGGTCTCCGCTGTGCGCCGCGAAGGCAACGGCGTCACACTTCGACGCGATCGCCCAACCGGCAGCCACGGACAGCATGATCATGTTCCGATTTGGAACGACTGTCGCTTTCATGGTCTCCTCAGCGTAGTGCCCATCTGGAACCTGAACTTCGGTCGACGTAAGACTACTGCCGCCGAGAAGCGAGGTTATGGAACGGAGGTCCGCGAGTCGATGTTCGCACCCGAGACGTTCGGCGATTCGCCCAGCACTCTCGATTTCACGGACATGGCGCTGGCCATAGTCCACAGTAAGTGTTCTCACCTCATGTCCCTCATTTCGAAGGTGATAGAGGAGGACCGTGCTGTCGAGGCCTCCAGAGTAGATCAGGACGACGTTCATCGGATCGCAAATTCTATGCAGATTTCCCTGGTTTGTGACAGGTCAATTCTGCGTCATTTCGAAACACGCCAACCCCGACCCGATGCTCCAGCGCAGCAGACGCATTCCTCTCGACCTCGACTTTGGCACCGACGTTCCTGGTCCTCTGCTCCCATTTGGAGGGCATCGGGTGACGGGGATTCTTCTCCGGAGCGGATTGTTGTACATGTAGTATTCAGCTTTCTTCGGGACTAGAGATCAAACCATCCAGATCTGTGGGGTGCTGCGACGGGTTTTGGCCGCACGCGGGATGAAGGGCTAGCCGGTGGAGGCCAAGGCATTCAAGAGATCCTTGAGTTCGGTCGAGCGCGATTGACTGACGATCGTGAATTGATCCTTCGGCATATTGTAGGCCGCCGGGGGTTCAGGATTCAGCGGCGCGATGCAGGAACCGACGCGGTGGACTGCGGCACAGAACTTGCGCGATCCCTCCGGCCAATCGCTAAGCAAAGCGACTTCGAAGACCTTCCCGTCCAATTTGCGCGAAATCCGTAGGTATGTCTTCTGGGCGAGTGCGAGACGTGCGACCGCAGCCACCGTCAGAAAAGTACCTTTGAGCGAAAACTCCCGGAGCACCGAGAGGCGCCCGTAGATCCAGAGGTCGCCCTCTTTCTTCCGCTTGTACGCGTCGCCATCGTTCATGACTTCATCAACGATGAGGGATCCCCTGTCCCCAGTAGTCATCATGTAGGACTCCGTGAGCAACGCTTGATCCTTGATCGGGGCGGCATTCATCGCCTTGGCGAAGGCGCCCTTCGTGAAGCGTGTCTGATTCCAGACCATGAACTCGTAGCGATTGTTTTGGGGAACGTGCATAGTTATGGTAGGAAGAATACTACAACGGGTGCGCCACGGAGTGTCCCACCGGCTGCGGCCTGGACGGCTCTGTTGCGTAACGCGGGCTCAAGGCAACAATTTCATGGGCGATGGAGTCGCGTAACTCCTTTGGAGCCAAAGCCTCTGCATGGCTTCCCCAGGAGAGCACCCAGCGCTGAACGTCGAGCAGGTGACTGATCCGCAGCGAGACCACGATTTCGCTATTGGCGGCGTCCTCGATGGTCTGGGAGGGGTGCCAGCGGCGCTCGCGGATGAACGGGGCGGCGTAGGCGTCGAAGCGGAGTCGGACCTCGCGCAATGGGCCGCCGCCGACATGCCGACCAAATGCTCCCGCGAGATGCTGCTTAGGATCAAAATTCGCAGGAGGCTGAAACGGGCGGCCAGTGTGGTGCAGTTCCTCGATCCTGGTGAGGAGGAAGTTGCGCAGATCGTTGTGGGTGGGGTCGAATGCCACCAGCATCCAATCATGGTCGAGGTACGCCATGTGCAGCGGATGGATCAGCCGCTCCTTGGCGGCAGCACTGCCGGGCTTGCGATAGGCGATGCGCACCGCAAGACGCCGGTGAATCGCTCCCACCAGTCGGCCGAGGTGACGCCCGGTGGCATCGGCGGCGGGGTCGTCGGGCTGGAAGATGCAGTCGGCGACGGTGGTGGCTGGGATGGATACCGTATTGCCCACAACCTGGGCTACTTTCCCAAGAGCCGTTTTCAAGGCGCGGCCGAGAGGAGAGCCGCCCCACGCCGAGAAGGTGCGACCAGCCAGCGCCACCGCGATTGCTTCATCCGCACTAATGCGCAAGAGCGGGAGGTGTTCGCTTGCATTGGTGCAGGAGTAGGAGCCGGCAGCCGGTTCCCAGAGGATCTCCGCACCATGCTCATGACGGAGGATTTCGATGTCGCGCTTGATGGTGCGAACGCTGACTTCAAGCTCCTCGGCCAGCTTTGCAGCCGACACCTGGCCGCCGTCGGCAAGCCTGGAGTTGATGTGCAGAATCCGGCGCAGGGCTGCGGGCCCTGACGATCGCCGTGAGGAGGCTGTGTTTGGGGAATGCACCATATCTCACCCGCGTGGTGGGACGTAGTTGATTGTCGGGGTAAGTCGTTTCGCTGTGCAACAAATTTCCAATTACTTTTGGAAGAATTTGCGCAGTATCATTGGGCACCGGCGATCGGAACAGGGATTCTTACCTGCGGGGCTCCATGCGAAGGAGTGCCGGTGTTTTGGGCCGCAGTTCCGTCGGGCCTGCGAGGCGCGCCGGTGCGCGGCTCGCAGGGAATCGGGAGTCCCAAGCAATGATGGGGTCGCGGGGTGCACACCGGTTGGTGCCGGAAGCGGTTCCGCCGATGCAATCAGATGACTACGACACCGACCTTCTCGTATCCGATGGGATTGAGTGTGAGCGGCGGGAATCGCGGGATTTGACGCCAACCCGCATCGGAGCGTAGGGTCTGCGGCAAGCTGGTTGTCGGCGCTGTGGGCAATAAGCGCCCGCTGTGAAGAGCCGACAGCTAGCCTTGCCGTTTCTGGCGCGGGGCGTTGGGACGTTTGTCATCACTCGGGGGCGGTTCCCGACTCACCGGATTGATGGTAGGCGGTGTCGAGCCAGCCGGCGAGGCTCGCACTCCATCGGCCGTCGTCCGGACGGCCCTACGGCGAGACCAGCGTCAAAGGCTATTTGCGGCGGCGTTTGCCGAGTTCGGCGCGAAGCTTGGCCAAATCTCTGGGAATGTCATCGGACCAGCACCAATACTCATGCGAGGACATGCCGGGACCGCCTTCGCTGTAGTAGGGGAGGCAACACCCGCAGGACGCTTCGCAGGCATTGATGAAGTCGTCGACATCATCCGAGGTGATTCCCTCGTCCTCATCGCTGCAGGCCAGGTCATTGAAAAGTTCCTCCGCAGGCCCGGTCACCGTGGCAAAAGTCTCATCAATGAGGGCAAACAAATGCCCGCAGTTGTTGCGCTTGGGGCCGCAATAGGGGCAAACCGGTGCTTCATCTTCAGGAGCGGGAGCTTGATCCTCATTGGAGGATTCCGCGGCCGCCTTTTCACCGCCCAAGCGAGAGGGAGCTTGCGGGGCGACTGGTTCCTCGGTGTTCCTGCCCAGTAACTCCAGCCTCAGCTCCTCAAGGGTAGGAATGCGCAGCTCCCCTTGAAGCCGGCGCGGTTGTGTCAGCCCAAGCAGATGGCAAAGGAGCCGCAGCGGTTTGATTCCCTCCACATAGGCTCCGTGCTTCCCTCCCCAATAGTTGGGTCTTCCCGGTTTGCTGTGGGTAGATTCTCTCGAATGTGTCGCAACATCCTCAATCGGAGCAGCTAAGGGTGAAACTGGCCCGGCCTGTGCGTTGTGGTGCCCCCTAGTGTCGCATGTCGTTCTCATTTCGAGGCTTCCGGGGTTCGATAACCGTGGCTACCCACACGATTCCGTGGAGACCCCAATAGTTGCCGCCGACCGTGGTGAATTTGCCCCCCAGAAACGAGTAGGTGAATACGTAGCTGGTGGCATTGATCGGAGAGGATGTTTCGGAGCTATCCTCCACCACTCCGGCTTCCTTGAGGGCGCGCACCGTGTGCAGCCAATCGGGGTTCTCCTCGCAGAAGCAGGAGGCATGGCAGCAGAGCCTTCGCGACCCTTTCAGGAGAAAGTGCTGTTTCTCACGAGTCGGCCTGAAGACCTCGGTCCATTTGCGGGCTGGATTCGGGCGGCGCGCTGCGGATTTTGTGCCGGTGTTTTTCATGTCAGGTTCTTGGGGCAATGGCTGGTAGTTGATAGGTAAACACGGTGGGGCGGCCAAGTGCATTCGATTTCGGGTTCATGGTTGGTCGTTCGCCGTTCCTGGCGGACCGCAATCATCGGACTGCCCGTGTGGACTCGCGGGATACGGACGGCAGCCGGTGGACCGGCCAACCCGAGGGACGCAACGCGGTCTCGGTTCCCTTGGCGGTGAGCAATACCTCGATTTTTGTGCCGGGGACGGCGTAGTCGTTGGAGCGAAGAGATTCCACAAAGCCATCAGTGATAATGAGGGCCTTGGCGGGGCGGCTTCGGCGCAGGTGATCGAGGACGCAAGCAACTGAAGTGCCTCCCGTGGAGCGGGTGATCAGCCTGCCACCTGTGATGCGGGCGGGTTCGACCGTGTTTGCAAAGGCCCAAAACGGGCGCCTGAGGTGTCGTTCGAAGCGGTGGAGCAGCGCTACGAGAGCCTTGAGTTCCTCGGTCATCGACCCGCTCACATCTAGATAGACCGCCACACTGCCGCGGGGCTGTGATCGATGCGTGGACCAGACCATCTCGCTGACCAGCGGATTCCAAAGACTCCGCAGCAAGCCCCGCCGGTCGCCTGCGTGCAGGACCGGCAGGTGGGCCCAGGCAGGCTGGAATTCACGGGTGCTGGAGAGGCGATCGGGAACCACGAGGCGCCGCAGCAATTGGAGCGTCAGGCGTTCCCAGGCGGCGGCCGCCGGGCCTTGTGCGGGAGGCACCGACCGGTCGCCGGGCTTGCATATAGCGTGCCCCGGCAGAACACCCGAACCAGCCAACTCCATGGCGGAAGCCTTCAATCGCGAGGCGAGATAGTCGGGAACATCGTCTGTATCAAACACGACATCATCGGCGTGATTGCCGAGGAAAATGGGAATGCCGTTAGCCAGCGTGGTCTGCCACTGCTCGATGCGCTTGGACTTCAGGAACTCCAGCACATCCTCGTGGAGGGCTCTGCCGGCGTAGATCGCATTCCAGAGATCATAGCCCTCCTGCCCGAGCCAGTTCATGGAGGCCAGTCGCGCTCGATCAGGCTCGAAGCCAAAGCGCACCGGTTCACCCCGGGAGAGCAGATGATGCTCATGGTCGGCGCTGTCGCGCATGCGCAGCAAGACCGCGGGACCCTCGGCTGCAGCATAATACCGGCTCATAAAGCTGCTATAATCTGCTCCCAGCTTCCGGTGGATGATGGCGTTTATGACGGCATCCAGCGCGATATTGATCGCTGGGGTCATGTGGCGGATCTCAAAAGTGTGCCGTAGCAGGATGTGCAGGAACTCGTGGACCAGGAGGGCCTTGATGTGGGAGTCGCGCTGACAATGGGCCCGGACGAACTCCAGATTTACGCGCAGAACCGGCCGAGCTTCCACCGAAACGGCGGCCGTCGGTACCTTGGAGGTGAACTCCAGATGGGAAATCCCCAGCAGGCCGCGGCAGGCCAGGGTATTCTCATCGGTGAGCTCGTCGAGGAGGGCACGAAATCCGGCTTCGTCAATTTTCATGGGAGTTCGTCGTAGAAGTTTGTCGCCCGATAGAGAACCAGGCGTCGCGAGAGGCGGGCCTCACTCCAGATCAGTGGCCGGTCCGCCGAATAGAATGAAGGCCCGCAGAAACCGAGGAGCAGGGCGCTGTGCAGGGGATGCATCTCTGGCGGGCGAAAACCGTCGTCCTTGGTGAAGGCGAATCCCCCGAGAATACCGATTTCCTCCTCCGGGGTATCGTCATGCACCTGCCCATCGAGATAGGGCCGACAAAGCCAGCGGCCGGCAGGCAAGGGGAAGCGGGACCGAGCTGTCGCTGCGGACAAGCCTTCGCCCGAGAGCAGGGACCGCGCTCGCTCCACCCGGGAGCGAGCTTCCTTGAGCTCGAAGGTCAGAACGAGGCCGGGCGTGAAGAATTGTTCGGCCTCGGCCGGTTTCAGCAGGGAGCTGCGCAGGCGGTGGACGCAGTTATTCGGTGGTGGTCCCATGAGATTTGATGTCCTCGTTTTTCCCCAGTTTCCCCGCCGTTGTTACGCAGCGCTCGAAATCACGCAGGAGGTCTGCCCAGTTCTCAGGCACTTTCCTGGTCTTGCCCACGAGGTGGTTGAGGTAGTGCGTTGCCCGCAGTCGGCGCTTCTTGGGCCAAGCTGCCATGCACTTGATCGCAGCTTCGTGGCCCGGCACAGCCGCATCCCATTTTCCTCCCGCCGGCGGGTTTAGGGGGTTACGGTGTGCATCCCGCCATTCCACCTCGACGTTCACCTCGCTGGCCTCGGCGAAGATGCGTCCCAGATCACTCAGGCCGTCGGGCCCGACCGGAGGGGCTTCAGACTCCAGCAGATGTGGTTGCACAGCCAAAGCGAAGGCGGCCACCCGTTCGAGGGACTCTCCGGCGATCAACTGCGAAACGGCCACGCTGCCGGTATCCGGGTCCGGGCAACGGGTGAGCAAGAGCCCCGCCTTTTTGGCGAGGTCCGCCTCAATGGCGAAATCATGAAGCCATTTTTCGCGCCCTGTCAGTGCCACGGCCTCCCACGCGACTCTGTGTGCTCCATCTATGGTTTCGCGGGGCGCCGCTTCACCGGTGGCGATCTGCGGAACGCTTGCGCGCAAAACCAACCGGAAGAGCCGCTCCTGCGGGAGATCCGAGACACAGCAAGCCGCCAGCAGATTGCGCGCGAGTTGCCGGGTTCGCCGAGGGGACAGCCGCAGCCCTGCCTGGCCAAGCGTTGTGGAAACAGTGGAGGCGTAACCAAGCAGGTGCGACGGAGGGGACTGCAGGCTGTTTTTGAAACGGGTGAGCCGCTCGCTTAGGAATTGGCGCAACTCTCCGCCGTCGCGCGAGATTGCACCGTCACCGCGAGGGTCCGTCACGGCCGCCTTTTCCTCGGCAGACAAATCAGACCAATCTGCCACGGTCACGATGAAGGAGAATCGATCGGCGAGCGCGGGGTCGAGTGGCTCGGCCCCGAGGTATCCGTTGTCTTCGCCGGCGGGGTTCATTGCTGCCCAACGGTAGCGCAGCTTGGTGAGCGGCATGCCTTGGACCCGGCGCTCATACACCAGTGAGAAGAACCGGTTTTGGTGCTCAGGCTTACAACGGTTGAGCTCATCAACCAACACAGACTCAGCGCCCCAGACAGTGGCGGGCGTTTCAATGAAGCGGATCGAGAGACCGTCCTTATCCGGATACGGAAACCCGACGAGGTCGTCGAAGGAGACGAGACTGGCGTTGTAGTGACGGTGCTCGAGCGCGAGGGCTTCGGAGAGCGAGTTGAGGAGATAGGTTTTGCCGGTGCCGTGCCGGCCGATGAGGAGGAGCGGGTCCTCGGAGAGGAGCGCGGCGAGGATGATAGGCTCGACCTGGTCGTAGCCATAGACGCCGATTTGGCGCAGGAAGCGGGTGCGAGAGCTCATGGTCTGAGTTGGTCAGAGGGGCCCCGGGTCAGGTTTCCCACGGCAGACCGGGTTTCCCGAAGTGCCCGTAGTTGGTCGTACCCGAGTAAATGGGACGAAGGAGATCGAGTTGCTCGATGATCGCCCCGGGCCGGAAATCGAACTGCGCCGCATATTGGGCGGCCAGGGCATCGTCGCCGGTGCCGCGGGTGTCGACGGCGATGGACACGGGCTTGGCGACGCCGATGGCATAGGACACCTGGATCTCCGCGGACTGCGCCAGACCGCGCAGCACGATCTGCCGCGCCACATGGCGTGCGAAGTAGGCGCCGGAGCGGTCGACCTTGGAGGGGTCCTTGCCGGAGAACGCGCCGCCGCCGTGGCGGGCGAAACCACCATAGGTGTCGACGATGATCTTGCGCCCGGTGACGCCGCAGTCGCCCTCGGGCCCGCCGGTATCGAAGACGCCGGTGGGATTGATGAAGGTGTTCAGCCCGCAATGGTGCCATGCCCCCAGCGCCCGGGGCAGCAGGGTACCGGACACCCAGGCCTTCAGCTCGGCCTGGTCCTTGCCGCGGCAGTGCTGGGTGGAGACGACGACATCGGTCACCTGCACCGGCCGGTGATGCTCGTAGCGCACGGTGACCTGGGCCTTGGCATCGGGACGAAGCCAAGGAACCTCGGCGGACTTGCGGGCCCGCGCCAACTCGCGGGTGAGGGCATGTGCGAGGGAGATCGGCAGCGGGAGCAACTCGGGGGTCTCCCGGGTTGCGAAGCCGAACATGAGGCCCTGGTCTCCCGCGCCCTGGTCGAGACCGTATCCGATTCCCTGTGCGATCGCCCGCGCCTGCTGGCCGATGGCGTTGGTAATCACGACGCGATCAGCGCTGAACTTCTCGGTCGGGTCCACATAGCCCACTGCGCGGATGGTTTCGCGAACCACGTGCTCGATCTCTGCCCGGGTGAGAGGCGCGTCTGTTGCGACCTCTCCGGCTACGACGACCAGGCTGTCCTTGCAGAGGGTCTCGATGGCGACGCGCGCCCTGGGATCGCGGGTTAGATACGCGTCGAGCAGCGCGTCGGAGATGCCGTCGGCGATCTTGTCGGGATGCCCTTCCGAGACCGACTCGGAGGTGAAAAGGAAGTTGCCGGCGGAGCTCATCAAGCGGCGCTCCTTTCAGCGGCCGAAACCACGGCGGCCGCCTGAATCTCAAGCTGCGCGATGATCGCATCGCGCCGTTGCCGGGCGGTGCGCCGGCAGGCGGTGGCAAGCGACTGGCGGAGTCGGCGGGCCTTGAGCCAGGGCTGCTCGCGTAGCGAGAGGTGCAGCCACCAGGTGCCGTTGTTATTCCAGAGGTGGTGATCCGGGTTCTTCGGATCGATGCGAAGCGACAGGGAGGGGATCATGGGTCAGATGTCATGCATCTGCCTCAAGGGAGAGGGTGGTTGGCTGAGCGACGCGCCCGGCCCACATCCTTCGGAGCAGTCGGCTCCGGAGATCCACCGCGGCGTTCTCCACGCCCGGTTGGCAGACCCCGCCAGCGCGGGATCACTCTTGATGCAGAAGTTCTTGAAAGGAACGTCACGACATTGGCGTGATGCCCATCGGCGCGCAAGCGCCGTGTGTGTCATAAATGGCACTGCACGGAGGTTGGGAGCGCTCGCTCCGAGGCGGAACCCGCTCATGCGCGTCAGTTGGCGGTTGGTTGAGCTGCGCAGGGCCGGCGCGGCAAACTTCATCTCGAAGCCTGCGGGCGGGAGGGAAATCGAGCCGGTCTCCTCCGGTGTTCGCGTCCCCCCTAAAAGACGCAGGCTTTCTGCTTTTCGGTCGCCACCGGGGCGCGGGGTGCGCTAGCTCCTCGACTACCGGAGGCACCCCTAAGCCCGCTGCAGCTGGCTCGGTAGGGACGACTTCCGCTGGGGAAACCTGGGAACCCGCTGTCGGCGCTGCTGGCGGCGGGTTCTGGGTGAAACCGGGAGCGGTCCCGCCGATGTCATCAGGTGGCTACGACACCGTCCTCCTTGTATCCGATGGGATTGGGGTGCGCGACGGAAGTGGCGGGATTTGGCTCCAACCGGCATCAACGCGCAGGGTTTGCGGCAAGTTGGTTGTCGGCGCTGTGGGCAATTGTAGCCCACTGTGAAGAGCCGACAGCCAGCCTTGCCGTTTCTGGCGCGGGGACAGCGGAGTTCTGCAGTCACTCCGGCGGCGTGAAACACCTGCGCCGGGAAGGGCGATGTCTGCGCCCAAAAAATCGCATCGCAGTTTCTGGGGATGTACCGCAGATGTCTGACCCCCTGTGGTATCAATCGCACCACTATGATCGAGAAACTTGTTTCCGGCGGGCAAACTGGCGCCGACCGCGCCGCCCTCGATGTCGCAATCCGTCACGGCTTCTCCCACGGCGGTTGGTGCCCGAAGGGGCGCATCGCCCTGGATGGCGTCCTCGGTGGCCAGTATCAATTGCGCGAAACGCCCAGCGCCGATTATCTCCAGCGCACCGAGTGGAATGTGCGCGATACCGACGCGACGGTGGTGTTCACTTTCGCCGCCACGGTCACCGGCGGGTCGCGCAAAACCCTGACCTTCGCTCGGGTACACCGAAAACCCAGCTTGCATCTCCCTTTGCGGCAGGTCCGGGACTACGAAGACCCTGCGGTGCAACTCCAGCGTTTCGTCAAGCAGTACCGCATACGCGTGCTCAATGTCGCCGGCTCCCGCGAAAGCAAGGAGCCGGGGCTGTATCTCAACGTAGTGAAGATTCTCGAGGACGCTTTCTTTTGGTCCGAGACTCATCCCGGGATGATCGGAGGGCCGGGGGAGGGCTAGGCTGCCGGCGGTGGGATGGCCATCATGTTGACGACCTGCGGTGCTAACCGGCGAAACGATGGATCGCCCGTGGCGCCTCGACTGGGCCGCTGCTTGCGGGTCGGTGAAAATCGGTATCATGCGGGCATGTGTGGTCGTTACCGCATCAAGGACACCGATCAGATCACCGCCCATCTGCTCAAGGTGTTTGGCGTTCCCCCGTGGACATTGAAGCCGCGATACAACGTAGCCCCAAGCCAGGAAGTGCCCGTTGTGGTCAACGACGGTGCCGGCAAAGCGAGGATGGCCACCATGCGCTGGGGATTCGTTCCTTACTGGGACAAGTCGGAAAAGCCGCGGCTGGCTCCGATCAACGCTCGGGCCGAGGAAGCCTTCACAAAACCGATGTTCCGGCAGGCCATCCAGCGGCGCCGCTGCCTGATTCCAGTTGACGGTTTCTACGAGTGGAAGCGCCTCGCCGGCGACCGTAAGCAACCCTTTGATATCCAGCTGCGGGACGGGCAACCGTTCTGTCTGGCCGGTATTTACGAGGTGGCGACCTCGGCCCGGCCCGACACGTTCCTCGTTATGACCACGCGTCCGAATTCCCTGATGACGCCCATTCACGATCGTATGCCGGTGATTCTGACCAGTGATCGTGCGGGCGAGTGGCTGGTTGACCGGCCAATCACAGCGGACCAATTGGCCGTGTTCGCCGAGCCCTATCCGCGGCAGGAAATGATAGCCAACGCCATCGGCTCGCTCGTGAACAGTCCGCGCAACGATTCCCCGGCCGTGCTCACTCCGGCCGGCCTCGACGCAGAATTCCGCCTTGAGTAGCCGGGGGCTCGGGTCTTTTGGAAGTTTGTCCCTCCTCCTTCGCCTTGGTCCGAAGTTGATCGGTGTTAGTGGCGGGCAGCTGCACCTCAATCCGGCGCACCTTTTGGACGTAGTGGGCCGAGGTCGTGCGAATGTCGCGGTGCCCGAGGTGTTGGCGGGCAGCTTCGATCCCGAAGGATGTGGCCACGAGTGAACCGCTCTCTTTGCGTAGGGCGTGGATCGCCTTCTGTTGCAGGACGCCATGGCCCTTGAGCCATGCGTGTAGATCCCGCCAAGTGCAGTCGGCCCGGTAGTAGTCGTAGGTTGCGGCTGGGTTGGCGTCGCCGCCATCCAGAGCGAACTCCGATTGGCTGCCTTCCTTGAAACCGCGCAGGATGTCGAGGACCGCGGGTGCAAGGTCGACGACGCGCTGGCTCTCCTCTGTCTTCGGCTCGAAGAACTCGGTGCGGCGGATGTGGATTTGGCCGGCGGCGAAATCGATCTGTGTCCAAGTCAGTGTGTCGGCTTCTTTGCGACGGAGCCCACCCCAGAGGCACAGAACCAACGCGAGGTATTGCTGGGCGTGCTGTTCCCGCAGTTCGCTTTCGGCGCAGGTCAGCAACCACTCTGGATTGACAGCCGAGTGGTACCGCTGAGGACCGGGATCCTTCAACTTCACGCCTGCAAAGGGACTTGGAGGGAGGACGACCTTGAGCATGGAGAGAATGTCCGGGGAGAAGAGGGCGCGGGAGCATCGCAGGACGGTGGCTGCGGATCGTTCCGCCGATTTTCGTTTCAGCGGGTCTGCTCCGGCTTTTGCAACGTAGTCGTTCCGCCATGCGCTGACGGATTCTGGAGACAGCCGTGAGAGCGCCTGGCTGTCCACTTTGGCGATCCATGCCGAGTGCCCGCCGTTCACGTAATCGTGTTTCCTTCTGCGCGCTTTGGCACTCAGTCCTTTTTCGAGCTCGGCGATGTCGCCAACCAGTTTCCGCAGCCTCATGCCATACTGGCGGACCGTGGCGGGCTTCAAGTGGCTCCGCTTGGCCACGTCGGTCAGGAACTCGCCCAACGAGCAGACCGTGGTCTTGGTTGCGGTAGCCGGTTTGTATTTGGCCAGCGTCGCTGCCCAGCCGTTGGCGATGAGCGAAAGATGGATGTCGCGAGCTTTCGCCACTGCGGCGGCCTGGTTGGCGGTGTCGAGATTGAACCATCCCCGCCGCCCAAGGTGCGCCAGTCGAACGTGCCATTCGGGCATCTCGATCATGCGACCATCTCGGTCGCGGAAGGAGCGGTGGATCAGCCGGCCCTTCCAATAGTCCTGATGGGTCTTGGGCCTACGCAATTCGGCCGGTGGAGTTGTCTGGGCCATTGTCTGGGCCATTTCTGGGCCACTTTTCTTGTCCTCGTGAGTCTTCACGTTTTCCTTTCTGTCTGTTAAATTCCTGCGCGTTCTCATATGAGAAAACTCAAAAACTGGAGACCGTAAGTGGACAATAGTTGACAAGTACGGATACGCAAAAACGGAAACTGTTAATCACTTGGTCGTAGGTTCGATCCCTACCTGGGCAGCCAATTTCAAGCCTCTGAATCCGAAAGGGTTCAGAGGTTTTT
>CAJCBL010000003.1 GCA_903960515.1 uncultured Verrucomicrobiota bacterium | reverse complement strand
GTCCCTACCCGGGGGCACCGGGAGGTACGGCCCGCGCGCCGCCGCCGCCAGCATCGGTGGCGCAGCGCAGCCGTCCGAGCCTGCCCCTGCGGCTGGGCGTAGGGATGGGGCAGTTGTGGTGGAGTCATGGGCACGGCTTGCAACCGTTTGCCTTCACGACCGTGAGGGCAAACGGTTTCAGTCCTGGGCCACCGAACACACCACCGGGAGTATTCCACTGGGTCGCCCGCGTGGAACGCCATTCCGGCAGCCGCGTTCGCAGGACGAGCGGGCCCGTAGGCCCGTTTCGCCCAATTCGGGTCGGCTCGCCTATTCGCCCTTCGTCCAAATTCGTGGTTACGGGCGGGATTGGGGCTTGTCTCAAGCTCTTCCTGCAGTGGTATCCAGGTTTCCTCCCCGATGCCCTCCCTGTTTGCCCTCCTGAGCTGGTTTCACGGATGGGCCGTTAAAACCGCCAAAGCGCCAACGCGGCGTTGGTGCTTTGACATGGTCGGGTTCTTCGCGGTGATGGCTGGCTGTACGTTCGATGCTGCGGTACCGGCGATCAACGCTGGCGCAGCGACAGAATTGACCTGTCCCTAATCCGGCCTTCAGGGGATTAAGGCCGTCACGGGTAGCGAGCGGGCGGCCGCGTGGGGCGACCTGGGGCTTTCGCTGGTCCTCTCTGCTCCCACCGCGACATCCAAGGCGCTCAAGTTCACGGGCCGGATGGCCCGGCCCGCCGTCAATGGCGCCGGCACGTGGACCGTCAATTTTCTGCGGGATAGCTCGATTGGTGAAAACCTCTTGGCGCACGGATTCTCTCCGCTCGGCCGCTACGGACCCAACTTCAAGGTCGCCTACGGCGCCGTCCAGGCCGACCGCATCGCCGTCCGTTCCGCCTCGGTCGCCTCCGAAGCCGGTGCCTCCGCCCTCCGGACTGAGTCGGCCTTGGCCGAAGCCGCAGAGAATGAAATGGCCACGGTGTTCCGTGTGCAGCCGCGAGGCTCTAGCGATATCGTCACTGGCGGTGCGTTTAGACGGAGCAGAGAGGCGGGCGCCAATTTGGTTGATGCAAACGCGAGAAGGCGTGCCCTGATGGCGCAAGTGGACTCAGCCGATCCAGTAGCGGTAAGACGTGCGCTAGTGGACGCTCAAGCAAGCGGCGCTAAGAGTCCGTTTATATCTACCACATTTGATGAATCAGGCGCGTTGCAGTCATTAGCCGACTTACGAGCAAAAGGCATCGATGCAGAGCTCTTAACGATTCGGGGGCCGCGCGCTGGTGGAGTTGATTTTAATGCCGCCTTTGAAGCGCTTGGCGGTCGAACCAAACGATTCCAAGACGCAGCCTTGCAAGAGTTCGGGATCAGAGACTTGTTCATACCAGCCCGAGGCAAGAGTCGTTCAGGTTTTGAAATTATTATGCGTCGCTAATTATGAAAACTAAAATCCTCCCGATTTATTGGAATGGTCGGGCTGTTGGTCACATCTCCAGCCCGAACGTTGATAACTTCAACTTTTATGGCGCATGGAAGCCCCTTATCGATGAGCCTGCTTACAATGATTTTTTGGCAGCCATTGAATCAGATGAAGGTGCGCCTGTTCTTATAGGTGATGAGAAACCAGCTATGAAGGGTTTTGTCCAAATTGAGCCTTCAGAGGAAATAGAGATTAAACTTCAGCCACGCTGAATAAAAGTAGGCGCGAAAAAAGTCATGCTGTTCTTTACCTTTCTCGATTCGCAACGTCGTCAATGAATCAGCGGCACATCGCGCCAGCTACCAAAACATGAGGAATTGATGATCAAATAGACAAAATGAAACATGTTGACGATACCCAGTGGGTAACCACGCCCACCCGAGAAAGGCTGGCAGCCGCTCGGAAGCGAACATTGCGTAGCGTTG
>CAJCBL010000002.1 GCA_903960515.1 uncultured Verrucomicrobiota bacterium | reverse complement strand
CCGGGTTTGGGAAGCGGAGCTATTCGGGGAGGAGGACAGTATCGATCGCGTGGATTACGCCGTTGCTGGCCCCCGCAGCGGAGCCCGCCACGCAGTCCCCGCCCACGCTGCGGCTGCACGCAGCGACTACGATCGAGCGCATGCGGCCGTAGAGCGTGCCGGTCTCCCCCCGGGTGGCTGAGGCGGTGCCGGCCTGGGCCGGAGCGGCCTCAACGGCTCCGGCGAAAAGCAAAGCCAGGGCGAGGCAGGCGATGGGTTTCATGACGTGATTGGGTCTCGGGTGAGCGTTGGCTGAGAAACAAACGGCCAAGGAAGTGCGACGGAGTGTCTAATCTTTGTACTAGTTGTCAATTCCTTGTCGAAGTTTCGTTCTGGCGCACTGGGGCCGCTGGAATCGGCGGGTTTCGAGCGAGATGCGCCACTTTCACCTTTTGCCGGCTTGCACCAAGTGAGGCTAGACGTCTAGTTTTCGTCTAACTTAATGAGCGAATACCAACACTCCATCCAAGCGGTAGCCCGCCGTACGGGGCTGAGCGCGCATGTGATTCGCATCTGGGAGAAACGCTATGGTGCGGTGACCCCGGAGCGCACGGGAACCAACCGCCGCCTGTACTCCGACGCCCAGATCGCCCGGCTCACCTTGCTGCGCGAGATCACGCAGGCCGGCCAGAGTATCAGTTCCATGGCCACGCTGCCACTCGAGCGTCTCCAGCAAATCGCCGCCGCTTCGGTAGCCGCGCCCCTGCCGGCCTCCCGAGAGGCCCGGCCGGAGTCACCGCCGGCGGGCTTCCTGCCGGCATGCCTGGACGCCGTGCGAGCGCTCGACTCCACGGCCCTGGAAGGAGCACTACGCCAAGCGGAGCTTGTCCTGGGAAACCAAGGCATGCTGCAGCGGGTGGCCGCGCCGCTGGCGCAGACGATCGGCAGCCTCTGGCGCGAGGGCGCCATCACCGCCGCGCATGAGCATTTCGCCAGCGCTGTGCTTCGCCACTGGCTCACCCAGGGGGCGAAAGCCTATGCCGCCGGTGCCGAGGCGCCCGTGCTCATTGTCACCACGCCGTCGGGGCAGCTTCACGAACTCGGGGCGCTGCTCGTAGCCGCTGCTGCGGCCAACCTTGGCTGGCGAGTGGTCTACCTGGGCGCCAGCCTGCCCGCCGCCGAGATCGCCGGTGCCGCGCGCCAGCAGCACGCCCGCGCCGTAGCCCTCAGCCTGGTCTATCCCGAGGACGACCCGAACCTGGAGGGCGAACTGGTGCGCCTGCGCGAGCTGCTTCCGGGCGAGACCGCCCTGCTTGCCGGCGGCCGGGCGATGTCCGCCCAACGCGCCACTCTAGGCCGCATCGGGGCCGTGGCCGCGGAGGATCTGGCCCAACTCGGCACGGCCCTGGATGCGCTGCGTCAGAACTTCCCGAGCACGCCGAGGGCGAAGTAGGTGGGTGTGCCGCCGTCGAGTTTCAGGCCGCGGTCGAGGTAGTCGAAACGCTGGTCTACGACCTTGCCCAGATCCGCACGCAGGCTCACCCCGCGGCCGAGGGCGTACTCGGCCGCCAAGCCCACGCGGATCTCGCGGTATTCGAGCCACGAATCCGCTAGCGAAGCGCCGGCTCGGTCGGCGGGGGCGCGCGGATCGTCCTTGAGCCGGTAGTCGCCGCCGTGGAACGCGGCTACCGCGCGCAGGGTGAGCTGTGAGGTGGCGCGATAGCTCACACCGGAGTCGGGCCACGCGAGCCGGAATTCCCACTCGGGGGCGAACTTCCATACCACTCCGGCGATGGGCAGGATCTTGATATCGGAGCGGGCGCCGTAGCGCAGGCCGAAGCTCCATGTGAGCGCCGGGCTCACTGTGTAGCTCGCCAGCGCCATCACCGGAAGGTCGAAGCCGGCCGAACCCAGATCACCGCCGGCACCGGCGAGGCGTGGGCTCACAGTGCTGAACAAACGCCAACTGCTGTTGAAACGGTGCGACACACCCAACGGGGCCGCCAGCGACTTCAAGTTCTCCGGTAACCACTGTGCCCCGGAACCGTCGAGCTCGCTGCGCGACCAGTCGAGGCCGTAGAGCAGGCTGGTGGCATCCGTGAGGGCGGTGCTTGCGCGCAGTCCGAGCTGGTACGAGTCGATGGCGACCGAGCTGGCCGGACCGGCGGTATTGAGGTCGGAGCTGCCGGTGTGGGTGAGGCGGGCCGAGAGCTCGAAGCCGTCGCGTGCGCCCGCCGGTTGGGCCAGGGCGAATACTGCGGTGGCCAGCGGCGCAAGTGCCGCAAGGCCGAGGAGACGAAGGCTGGTGGTGGACTTCATGATAGGGAGATGCGGGGGGCGCCGCGATGGGCGCGGCCAGGGAGTGCCTCAGGAGTTGAGGCGCCAGAGCGTGAAGTTGAGGAAGGTGGCGAACGAAACCCAGGCCAGATACGGAACGAGCAGGGCAGCGGCGGGCCGATGTACCCGCGCGAAGGCCACGAGAGTAGCCACGATGGCGAGCCAGAGCGCAGCGATGTCGATGAGCGCGAGATCGGGGCGGTGCTGGCCGAAGAAGAGCGGGGTCCATAGGGCGTTGAGGCCGAGCTGAGTCAGGAAAAGGCCGAGCGCGAGCCGCTGCGCGCGCCAGCCGCCGCGTCGCCAGATCATCCATGCTGCTACGGCCATCATTGCGTAGAGAAGGGTCCATACCGGGCCGAAGAGCCAGCCCGGCGGATTCCACGAGGGCTTCGCCAATCGTGCGTACCATTCGCCCGGCCCGGCAGCGGAGCCGAGCGCGGGTGCGGCGAAGCACACCAGCAGCCAGACCACGAGGCCGGGCCATGGAGAGTGCAGTTTGTAGGCCGTGGAACTGGAGGAGGGGGCGGACATGCGTGGTGCGGCGGAGTGTGGGCCCCCGAAATCTGCAGGGCAATCGCTGCGCGCAGTGCCCGGCGCGCATGGGCGTAGTGCGAGCGGCTGAGTATTCGGGGGGGGCGCGGTGGCCCTTATTCGATTTCGGGGGGGCACTGGAGCCCATGGCTCCGGCAATGCGCCCGGATGGCTGCGGCTTGGTGCTGGATCGCGAGCTGGATGATCATGGCATCGTCGAGCAGGCCAATCTCCGGAACTGAATCCGGGATACGATCGGCACCCTTCAGGAAATAGAGCAGGGCAAAGGCGATCTCTCTGCAGGCCGGGGTTGCCGCATGGCCTTCGGCGTAGTCCTGCTCGAAGAAGGCATTCAGTAGCTCGATGCGGCTTCGCAGACGTTCGGATTCGGCCAGAGTGGCGATCTTGGCGCTCAGGGCCTCCTGTTGCCCGTGTAGTGCCGCAGCTGCTTCCGGGGTGATGAGGTTGGCACCCCCTTCAAGGTAGTCCGCGAGGCTTGTGGTTGCGTTGTGGGCGGAGAGGTGCCGGTTCAGGGCATCGGGGATGGACTGGTGTTTGGTTGTCATGGGAGAAAGGATGGCGGGCTGGGTGGGATGTGCCCAAAATAGTCAGGGCTGAAACTCGGCAGCGGTTAGGGCGGCGCCGGATTCGATGGCATCGCGGCCTTCGTCGACGGGGATCATGATTTCAGGCATTGCAGGTACGGGCTGAGGGCGGGAGCAGGGGGGAGCCGGAGTCCAGGGCTCCGATGAGCACCTTGTCCACTCGGGCCCCATCGAGGTCGAGGATCTCGAAGAAGCAGCCCTGCTCAGTGAAGGTGTCGCCCTCTTGGGGAGTGCGGCCAAGGCGTTGGGCAGCATACTCGGCGACGGTGGGACTATTGCGGTGCTCCTCGGGCGGGAAATGCATCCGGTTCAAAAGGGACTCGAGGGTCTCAAGCGCCAAGGAACCGTCCACCAACCATGAGCCGTCCGGGCGTTTGCGCGCCTGCGGCTTGAGGCGGTCGGAAGCGTCGGGAAGCTCGCCAACGATCGCCTCCATCACGTCGAGCACCGTGACCAGACCGGAGACTTGTCCGGTGTTGTCGGTGACAAGGGCGAGGTGGTGGCCGGTGCGTTTGAAGAGTTCAAGCGCGGTAGCCACGGTGCGAGTGCCCTCGATGAAGAGCGGGGGCACCATGAGGTCGCCCACCTTGGCCGGGATGCCGGCGGCGAGGTTGGCGTAGATGGCCTTGAGGGCGACCACTCCCACAACCTGCTCGCGCGCCTGCTCGTACACCGGGAAGCTGGAGTGCCCGCTCACCACGATCTTGTGCCAGAGGGCCTCGTGCGGGGCATGCTTGTTGAGCCAGATAATCCGCGCTCGCGGTGTCATGATTGAGGACACGGGCAACTGGTCCAGGGCGAGCACGCCTTCGACCATCGCCGGTTCGCGGCGGTCGAAGACTCCGGCCCGCACGCCTTCTCGGATGAGGTCCTTGACGTCCTCATCGCTCACCCCGGCATCTGCCGGCTTGCCCAGGCGGATGAGCCGCAGGACCACGTCGGTGGTGGTGCCAAGCAGGTGCACCACTGGGCTGGCCAGGCGCGAGAGGGCGTTCATCGGCCCCGCCATGAGCCGGGCAATGCGCTCGGGGTTGTGCAGCCCGATGCGCTTGGGGACGAGCTCGCCGAGAATCAGCGAGCAGAAGGTGATCGCCAACACCACGAGGCCCAGGCCGATGGCCTCGCCATAGGGGGCAAGCAACGGGATGGACTGCAGAGCATTGGCGATCTGCTCGGCGATGGTCGCCCCGCCGAACGCCCCGGCCAGCACTCCTACCGTCGTGATACCGATCTGGACGGTGGCCAGGAAACGATTGGGCGAGGCCGCCAAGGCGAGGGCCGCCCTGGCCTTGTGGTCGCCCGCCTCGGCCATACGGCGCAGGCGAATCTTGCGCGCGGAAACCACCGCGATCTCTGTCATCGCGAAGATCCCGTTGGCCGCGAGCAGCAGCAGGATGAGTAGTATCTCTAGGGCTACGCCGCTCATGCGATTCGGGTGGGATCGGGCAGCGCGGCGGCGGCCTTCTTGGGCCACAGCAGCGAGGCGGCCACGGAGGCGCCCAGGATCGCTACGATCACCCCGAGGGAGACGAGGGTGTCGATCTTGTAGGCGGTGTGCCCCAGGAGCATCTTCACGCCCACAAAGGTGAGCACCACGCCCAGCCCGGTTTTGAGGTAGTGGAACTTGTCCAACACCCCGGCCAGGGCGAAGTAGAGCGAGCGCAGGCCCAGGATCGCGAACACGTTCGAGGTGTAGACGATGAAAGAGTCGGTGGTCACCGCGAAGATCGCAGGGATGGAGTCGACCGCGAAGACCACGTCGGTGAACTCCACCAGCAGCAGCACCACAAACAGCGGAGTGGCCAGGCGCACGCCGTTCTCCCGCACGAAGAAGCTGTCGCCACGGAAGTCGGAGGTCACCGGCATGAAGCGCTTGAACAGGCGCACAAGCGGGTTGCGCTCGGGGTGGATCTCCTCCTCCCGCTTCACCACCATCTTGATACCGGTGAGGATGAGGAAGGCGCCAAACACATAGATGATCCACGAGAACTTCGCGATCAGCGCGGCGCCCAGCGCGATCATCGCGAAGCGCATGACCAGCGCGCCGAGGATGCCCCAGAAGAGCACCTTGTGCTGGTATTTCGCAGGCACGGCGAAGTACGAGAACAGCAACGCAAAGACGAACACGTTGTCCGCGCTCAGCGAGTACTCGATCACATAGCCGGTGAAGAACTCCAGCGCCTTCGCCGGCCCGGCGAAGTGCCAGACGCCCACGTTGAAGCACAGGGCCAGAGTGATCCAGGCGGCGGTCCAACCCAGGGCCTCGCGGAAGCCGACGGTATGCGACTTGCGGTGGAATACGCCCAGGTCGATGGCGAGCATCGCTAGGACGAAGAGATTGAAGCCGGTCCAGAGCCAGAAGGAGGTCGTCATGTTGGGGGGGGCGTTTCAGCAGTGGGAACGGAGGCTCTCCAGCGATCCGCAGGAGACGGGGCGCCGCAGGGGCTGGGCGGAGCGCTCGATCACGATATCGAGCCTTTCAGCGGCCGGGAGGGTGGCGCGTGGGAGGTTGAGTTCCATGGTGTTTTGTAGTGGTGAATTCAGGTTAGGCGGTTTCGGGGCAGAGGGTACGCGCGGAGGCCGGTTTCCACTAATACGCATTTTGAAATTAACCTTAAGGGAATACCTAACAATGGTCCCCCTCATGGATTGGCTGAACTACCATCACCTGCGGTACTTCTGGACTGTCGCACACGAGGGCAGCCTCCAGGGCGCAGCCGACAAACTGCGCGTGTCGCCGCCGTCGATCTCCGCGCAGATCCGCGAGCTGGAAACGGCGCTCGATGTGAAGCTCTTCCGCCGGATAGGCCGGCGCAATGTGCTCACCGACGCCGGCCAGATCGCACTGCGCCACGCCGACGAGATCTTCTCCCTCGGGCGCGATCTGGTGAGCGCGCTCCAGCAGCGGCCCACGAACCGAGTGCTGCGCCTTCAAGTGGGCGTGGCCGATTCCTTCCCGAAGCTTGTCACCCACGCGATTTTGCGTCCGGCGCTGGCGCTGCCAACCGTGCATGTGGTCTGCCGAGAGGGGAAAAGCGAGGACCTGCTGGCCCAGTTGGGCGCCCATCGCCTCGACATCGTGCTGGCCGACGAGCCTGCCTCCAGCAGCGTGAAGTATCGGGCCTTCAACCATCTGCTGGGCGAGTCGGGGATCACCTTTTGCGCGCAGCGGGCTCTGGCCACGAAGCTGCGGCGCAAGTTCCCCCAGTCGCTGCACGAGATGCCCGCGCTGCTGCCGGCAGAGAACACCCCGCTGCGGCGCGCCTTGGAAAACTGGTTTCGCGCCCGCCGGATCGTGCCTCGCGTGGTGGCCGAGTTCGAGGATCTGGCACTGATGACGGTCATGGCCGCCATCGAGCCGGGGTTTGTGCCGGTGCCTACGGTCGTACTCGGCGAGGCCACCGAGCGCTACGGCCTTGAGGCCATCGGCCCCGCGAAAGATTGCTGCGCCCAGTTCTTCGCAATCACGGCCGAACGGAAGATCACCCACCCGGTGGTGTCGCTGCTTACAGCGAGTGCCCAAAAGCTGGTGTTTGGGTGAACGTGGGGCGGGCACAGGTTCTCGGAGTGCTGTAGTGCTGGAGTTCGGCTCTCCGCCGGCGGGGAGCCCTCCCCTTGGCGGGGGGGGGCGGGCGGGCCGTATGGCGAGCGCTGGTGCGCGGGTGGCCCCTCGCGCGGGGGCCGTCGCAGCCCCCCCCCCCCCCTGGCGTGAGGCCGCGACCGGAGGCTCAAAGTTCCCATATACCTCCCTCGTTCAGCCGGGCACCTAGCCCCAACTGCCAAGCATTCAGCCCCATCGCAAAACCCGTATTGCCCCGAAGGAAACAGGAGCAACAGAGTCCTGCCAATATCCGCTGCCCGCGCTGCGTGGGTGGCCAACTTGAGGAGCAGTGCTGGCTGGGCGCGGGCAACTGCGCCTGCACCAACAACACAGTGAGCTCGGCACCGATCTATTCGACCTGTTCAACAACCGCCCCTCCCTGATCCGCGGGCGATCGTCCACCAGTGCTCGAGTTGCTCGCGCCTAGAAAATGAGCCTCGCCCTACATGATGGCCTGGCGGCTGGCCCCATGCATACAGTCGTTGGTCCGACGCGACACGGTCTGGGATCCCGCCTCAATGCCCACTACGCCGGAGTCCGAACTCCAGTCCCGATGGCACCGCGCGGCAGAAGGTGCGCGCCGGAGGCATGTGGCTCCTCGATGTACCCTACCCCGCCGAGTCGGTCGTCATCACTCGGCCAACAGATTGCACCCGCCGAATGTCGGGCACTACTACACCCAGCGCGCGTGCACTGGGAGAGCGCCATCCCCGAACTCGACCCCCTACCCCAACGGCAATGCCGTGAAACGCCCCCCTTGCCAGGAAAACACCACACAAATCAATCCCGGCATCGGGCTCTACGGTGCGGCTGCGTTCAGGGCAGCTTCGCCTGAATCAGTTTGCTGACGACACCGAAGTCTATGAGGGCGGCCTCAGCGTGCTTCTTGAGCGCACCCATCACCTTGCCCATATCCTTGCGGGCGGCGGCGCCGGTTTCGCGGATCGCCTCGTCGATGATCGCACCGAGCTTGGCCTCGTCGAGCCCGCGGGGTAGGTATTTTTCGAGGATACGAATCTCGGCATCGTTGGCAGCGGCGAGTTCGGCCCGGCCGCCTTTTTCAAAGTCGGCCTTGGCTTCGGTAAGGGTCTTGACGGTCTTGCGCAAGGTGGCCACCGCCAGCGCTTCGTCGATGGGCTTGTTCTGGTCCATTGCAGCGCGTTGGATCGCGGCGTCGGTGGTGCGAAGGACGAGGGCTGTGGCCGAATCGCGAGCTTTGAGGGCGGTCACGATGTCGGCGCGGAGCTGCTCATAGATGGTGGCCATCCCGCCAGCGTGGGGCCCGCGCCCCAGCCTTGTCGAGGCCAACCACCGCCCGATGGCCACCCCGAGCGGAATTCGCCCGCTTGCTGCCGCCACTTCTGGGCCCAAAGGGGGCAGAGGACATCTGATATTTTCGAGATCAGCCCCGCCGCTTCCCGATGCCCGCCGGTGCGGCTTTGCATTCCTTAGCACCTGAAGCCATCTGGCGCACCGACAGGCCCCCTGATCTTTGCCACACGGGCCTACAGGCCGGGGAAGGGATGGAAGCTGGCCGGAAATTCTGGATGCCCCATTGGGCCAACTACCCGAAGGGGCTCCGGCGCAGGGCACGCAGTACCGTGAGGCCGCCCCAATCTGTAATGGGCTGGAGAGGGCGCGGAGCGCTGCGCTTGCGCGCGCCGTAGCGGCGCCGATACGCGGCCAGATGCAGTGCAACAAAGGCCTGCGAGCCCAGCACGGCCGAATCGGTGAAGTAGCGTACCCGGCAGCGCAGCACCGTGGAGAGCGGAAGTTGGCCCTTTTGCCGCAGCACCTTTTGGAAGGCTGCCGGTGCGATAGTGGAGCCGGCAAGGCGCGGGGCCGACCCGGTGCCAAACAGGCCAATACGGTGCGCGGCGTGGGCTTGTTGCCACTTCCCGCCATGCACTTGGCAGAGGCCGGCTCGGGCGGAGGCATTGCCGGCGACGGCCTCGCCGTAGCCGCAGAAACGGTAGTCCTTGGGGTCGGCAACCAAGCCGGCGCGCACGGGGTTGAGGTCGATGTAGAAGGCCATGGTGCGCAGCGCGTTGCCGGAGCACTCCACCAGCACGGACTTGAAGCGTTCGGCAAAGAGAGTGCCATAGCGGCGGTGGGCCTTGTTGAACCAGATGGCGAAACGCTGCTTCAAGAGTTTCATGAAATTGGAGACATCGCCCATCAGCGCGAGCTGGCGCCGCCTCCACGCCTCGCCCTCGGGGCCGCCAGCGGAGAGTTGCGCCTCGATCACCTCAATCCGCGCCTGCTGGTACTTGGTCGGCTTGGGGTGAAGCAGGCGGTAGCGGCGCAGCAACTCAGTATCCGATGGGGTAATCTTCTGCGGCACGCGCACCAAGATGTGGAAGTGGTTGCTGAGGATCGTGTAGGTGAGGATTTCGACCCCACAAAACTCCGCCACCAACCAGAGCTGACGTCGCAGGATTTCCTTGGCCGGGTCGTCGATGAGGTGCTCCCCCGCCACCACGCGCGTCATGCAGTGGTAAGCTGCCGGACCCTCCTCAGGCGAAACCTTGATACGCCCCAGCCTCATAACGCCCGCAATTTGTTCACGACGGGGACTATGTCTAACATTTCCGACCTGTCCCCTATGGAGGGACTCACGGTCGTGAAGGCTAACGGTTTTAAGCCGTGCCCATGGTCCCACCACAACCGGCCCCCCTGCCCTACTCCCAGCAGCAGCGGTGGCGCAGGGGTGTCGCGGCGCTTCGCTAACGCAGAGCGATGATGAACGCGGAAACTCAGGCTGAAGTAGCGAGTAGTGGGAAGCCTGTCTGCGTGCGGCCTGCCTGCCGTGCCAGACGCGGCACAGGCAGGCCACGCACAGGCAGGCGGGGCGGGAGAATCCTTCCGGTCTTCTTCCGTTTTCGGGGGGGCTCTCTGCCTTCTGCACTCTTCTTTTCGTTAGGCCCGCCGCACCGGCCGCGATCGTAACGGTACGGAGGGAAACGAAGGCTGAAGGCGGAATGCTGAACTCAGGCGCAACCATTCCGTCGTAGGAGCGTGCGTCGCGATTCAGTGCGCGGAATCGCGTGCAAGCACGCTCCTACACGAACGGTTCGGACGCATGGTCCGAACCCTACAAAATGAGACCGGAAATCGGAAACAGGAGATTGGGGAACGGCGATGCACAGGGATCGCGTGCAAGCACGCTCCTACTCGGATTCGCCCCATCTTGAATGCGACTCGGGATTCGAGTTCATCGCTGGCAGCTTGGGTACGGCCGGTCCGCGAAATAGCACTATAGAGCTAGCCATCGCGGGGGCCAAGACATTGGCCCCGCAACATCGCAGCCTGCACAGATGCGTTCTACTCCTTGGGCGCGGCCAGCGGCGCAAGCTCCACATACATCGTAAACTCGGCATCCTCCCCGGCCTTCCATTGCGGCGAAAGCTGCTCGAGTTCGACGACCGGCGCCTCGGCATGGCCGATATAAACTTGCGTATAAAACCCACCGTCGGGTGCATCAAGCTCGGTGCCGCGGCTCTCACCAAATGCAAGGAGCAGAGTGCGGCCGCCGGTGTGCGCGGCGAGTGCCTGCGGGGGGAAAGCGAATTTATCGGACTTGCCGGCGAAGGCTATATGCACGTGGCCGGGCCGCTCCTGCACCCCGGCGGGCAGCAGGAACACGGGCTCCATCGATGGCCCGATATCTCCGCCCACTCGGAAATAGCCCCGGGGCCATTGCGCGCTGGGCGCCGGCGTGAGGTCCACAGTGGTGGCCTGCGGGGTCTGCAAGATCTGCATCACCTGCACGGCCTGAGTCCCCCCGGCGATGGCCACGCGGCAGGCGAGGCGGGAGCCCGACACTTCGTATATACGCGTGAGCCTAGGGAAGCCGCTGCCGGCATCGGGCATGAGCAGCGCTAGCCGGGAGCCGTTGACCTCCACGTTTTCGGCGGCGGCGCGCTCCCACGCATCGGGCGGCGGCCAGCCCCAGAGAGCCTGCGGGCCCAGCCACACTCGGTGGCCGCCCCAACTAAACGGATCCTGGCGCGAGGCTGTCTCGAACAAGAGGTTTCGCCCCGTATCGGCCGGGCCGAAATGCACCAGCCGTCCGCGCTCCACCGAGACGACAGCGCGCCAGCTCGCGGCGGTGAGCTCGTAGGCCTGCTCGCCGCGCCAGGTGGTGGGCGTCCAAGCGGGAGTATCCGCCCGGGCGGGTTGGCCAGCGCCGCAGGCGGCATGGGCGGGGCGGTCGCCGTTGGCGAGGGAGGCGTGCGAGCTATTTGGATTGGGTTTCATTGAGGAGGCGGTCGGCGGCGAGCACGAGAAAGAGGTAGTCGGTGGTGCCACCTCCAAGCACGTATTCGGTCTGCTGCCAGAGAAAGGGCCACTCAAGCAACTCGGGGAAATCGGGCCGGATGAGCGCGGTGCCCGAGACGCTGCCTCCGGGAATATAGGACGAGTCGGCGCGATTGAAGCCGTAGGCGACGGTGGCGGAGCGAGCGCCCACGCCGGAGGCGAAGGAGGCGGTATTGGCTCCGGGGTGGCAGCCCAGGATGAAGTTGAGCGCGTGCAGCATCGACTCCCGAGGGAACACCTGGGGGAAGCTGCGGTGCAAGAAATACTGCTCCATGCCGAAGCCTTGGATCGTCCAGCCCGCGCCCCAGATGTCGGGCTGGTAGGGCACGCCATACGGGGTCTTCTTCTCGAGAGCGGCAACCTCGGCGCGGTAGGCGGTAACTGCGGCGATGACTGCGGCGGTGAACGGGGCATCGCCGATGGCGGGCAGCGCGCGGCCCACCAGCCAGCCCACGCGGGGAGTGTAGGCGGAGGTACCCTTGCCGCGGATATTGTCGCAGATCGTCTCGCGCTGGCCGAGGAGGTACTCGGCGTAGCGGCGGTCTCCGGTGGTGAGCAGCAACTCGACGGCGAGGGTGATGCGAGGGCTGGGGACGAACTTCATCCAGGGTTCCGCCGGGCCCTTGGACTCGTCGGTGGTGCGCCACAGTGTCTCGGCGAGCTGGACGCACTCGGCGGCCAGCGCGGGGTTGGAGGCCTTCAGGGCACGGGCGGCGGCGGCGAGGCCGGCGGCTGTATTGAGCTCGCGGAAGGGGTTCACCTCGGTGAATACCCAGCGGTCGTCGGGCGAACCGGCAACTCCCGCGTAGACGGGAGGAGGGGTGGCGGCGGAGGTTTTCGGATCGAAGACGGCGTTGTCCGTCTGCATGCTGAAGGCGCTCAGCATCGTGTACTGGCGCTTTGTTGGCACGATGATCCCGCGGTAGAAGCGGCCGAGCGCACGGTAGGCACCCAACACGGTGAGCAGGCCGTGCTCGATCTGCTGGAGGAGGTCGGGCTTGCCGTCGGGGCGTTGGATCTCAACGACGCGGTTGGCCTGGTCGATGGTCGTGCCGTCGTAGTCGATTCCGAAACTCTCGTAGGCGAGGGCGAGGCCGTAGACCGTCTCGATCTGCGACTCGATGCGCAGGTCGTCGTCGCCGGCGTCGTGCCAGCCGCCGCGGTCGAGGCCGGGCACATGCTCGCCGGGCCGGTAACGGCAGAGCGTGGAGGGGCCCTGCGCGTAGCCGTCGAAATGGGTGTAGCTGACCGGGGCCATGCGGGCGTCGTCGAGGTGACAGGAGCCGTGCCACACCCGGTAGCGGTCGTTGATGCGCATGTGGCACATCTGGACGGGCAGGAAGTATTCGAGAGTCGGTTGCCAGACGTGGCGGCCGTAGACGTTGGCGGCGATGCGGAACGGATTGGACTGCACGGCGCCGTAGCTCACCACATACATGCCGGGCCGGGTGACGGAGGTGAAGTCGAGGCGCACGTAGTTGAACCTCAGGAAGCGGCCCCACTCCTCGCCCCTCGCCTCGAGCACGGTCTCCCGTGTGCCGTCCGCGCCCAGGCGGGAGATGACCACGGGCAGGCGGCGCGTATCGCGGGCATCGAGCTCGATCGTGGCCCACTTCTGCTGCGCCGGGTGGTAGCCAACCTGCGACACCTGCACGACCGGGGCGGACTGCCAACCCGGTACGGCGTGGGGGGAAACCAGCCAGTTGACCGCGCCATTGGTGGCGCCCTTGGCGATGGTGGAGCGCACGATGAACCAGCCGTTGCTGTGCTGGGAGCGGCCGTCTACGAGCTCCAGAGTGCCGCCGGTGGTATCCTCGATATTCATGCGCTGGGTCTCGCTCTCGGGGGCGATGGCGAGCCGGGGGCCGGTGGCAAGGGCGGCCTGCTCGTACTGGCCGTCGGGGCCGGTGACGCCGGGGCCGTTGGCCTGGCGCGGGAAGATGCCGGAGTCGGTGTCGGTGGCGAAGGTTTTGCCAAAGAGCAGGCCGGGGAAGAGCTCCAGGTTGAAGCCCACCCTGCCGATCCAGGCCTCGGGCAACGGGGCGTCGAGATCGACGATGATGCGGAAGGCGGTGCCCTCGGGGACGATACGCAGGGCGTAGCTGAACTTGATCTCCGGGTACCCGATCGGGTTGAAGCCCTTCCCGTCCCTGGTCTCGTCGGGGAAGGAGCATTGCACACTCACCTCCGAGCGGGCGCGGTCGATGGCGCGCTTGCCCACGGCGGGGGTGGGCTGCCACTGGCCAGGGGTGCGGTCGAGGCGCAGGTCGCCGTTGGTGGCCACGCGCTGGCCGTTCTGGATGATGCCCACTCCGCCCTGGTGGCCTTCGGGATAATAGTCGTGGGCGAGCATCACGTTGAGCCCGGGCATATCCAGGTACTCGAGTTCGTTGAGCGTGAGGCTGTCCGGCTCGGTGACGGGAGCGGTGGTGGCGGCTGCGAAGGGCGCGTGCACAGCGGGGCCTGCGGCTGCGGCGGCCATGGGTGCAGGGCTGGCGACAGTGGTCGCGGTGGTGGCGAGCAGCGCGGAGCAGGCGGCGGTCAGGTGTAGGAAATTCATGGGTGCACCGAGAGGAGGGGGGCGGCTGGAGCGGCGAAAGGTGAGGGGGGGCGAAGGAGGGGCGGCGGCATGCAGCGGGGGCTCAGCGAGTCTCCACCGGTGCGGCGAGGACGAAGAGGCCGCCCAGCGGCAGGTCGCGCGAGGAGCGACCGATGGCGATGCGGTATTCGCCGGCGGCGGCCACCCAGGCCTTGCGCTCGACCGAGTAGTAGGAAAACGCACGCGGGCCGAGCGCGAGGCGCACCGTGCGCTTCTCGCCCGGCTGCAACAGGACTTTGTCGAACCCCTTCAACTCCCGCACCGGCCGGGCTACGGCCGGAGCCACCGGTTCCACATAGAGCTGGACCACCTCGGCACCGGCGCGCGTGCCGGTGTTGGTCACCTCGCACTCCACGGTGGCCAACGCGCCGCCCTCGCCGCCGGGGAGGATGTTGAGCCCGCTGTAACCAAAGGTCGTATAGCTCAGGCCGAACCCGAAGGGGAAGAGCGGCTCCACGGCCTTGGCGTCGTTCCAGCGATACCCTACCAGCAGCCCTTCGTCGTAGTGCACTGTGCCGGCCTCGCCGGGGTAGTGGCGGGCCAGGCCCGAGGCATGCGCGGCGGTGTCGGCGAGCCGGCGAGGGAAGGTGCAGGGCAGGCGGCCGGAGGGGTTTGCGTCGCCAAAGAGAATGGACGCCAGCGCATTGCCGCCCTCCATGCCGGCGTACCAAGCCTGGAGCACGGCGGGAACCTGCTCCAGCCAGGGATCCATCGTCACCGGCGAGCCGGCTACGAGCACGACGATGGTGCGCGGGTTGGCGGCGGCCACGCGGGCGATGAGCTCGGGCTGGCCGTAGGGCAGCTCGAGGGCGAGGCGGTCGCTGCTCTCGGTATCCTGGTTTCGCTCATGGTTGAGGCCGGCGACAAAGACCACCACATCGGCCGCCTTAGCGGCGGCCACGGCGCGGTCGGCCAGTTCGGCGGCGTTGAGCGTCGACTCGGGAGCGGGCGAGGGCTGCGCCGGGGCCAGGGCGGCGCCGGTCACATCGAACGCCAGCGCCTCGAAACGCTGGTGCTGCGGGGCGAGCACGCCCAGCGAGTAGGTGACGTCGGCCCGACCGGCCACGTAGGCGAGCAGGCCGGCGAGGGGCGTGATCTCGTAGAAGGCCTTCATGCCGGAGCTCTGCCCGCCGAGGGCCCCGAGGCGCAGGGCGTTGTCGCCGATCACGGCGATGCGCTTGATCGTGGAGAGATCGAGCGGGAGCAGTGTAGGGGAATTCTTGAGTAGCACCATGCCCTCCTCGGCCACGCGGCGGGCGGCGGCCTGATGGGCGCGGGTGTTGATGGTGCCGGCCGGGCGGCCGTCCACGCCCTTGATGGCGAAGAGCACGCGCAGGTTGCGCCGCACCTTGTCGTCGAGCAGGGCCAGCGGGTATTCGCCCTTCTCGATGCCTGCGCGGAAGGGGCGGGCGAGGTAGTAGTCCTGGTAGGCGCTCCGGGTGCCCATCTCCAGGTCGAGGCCGTCGCGCACCGCCTCGGCGGTGGAGTGGGTGCCGCCCCAGTCGGACATGACCAGACCGCGGAACCCCCACTCCTCCTTGAGCACCCGGTTGAGCAGGGTGGCGTTGTGGCAGCAATACTGCCCGCGAAACTTGTTGTAGGCACCCATCAACGCCCACGCTCCGGCCTCGCGCACCGCCGCCTCGAAGGCCGGCAGATAGATCTCGCGCAGGGCGCGCTCGTCGACCTCGACGTTCACCTTGCCGCGGTCGACCTCTTGGTTGTTCACGGCGAAATGTTTCACGCAGGCGGCCACATCGCCGGCCTGCATCCCGCGGATGGTGCCCACGGCCATCCGCGAAACCAGCCACGGGTCCTCGCCCAGGTATTCAAAGGTGCGGCCGTTGAGCGGGGAGCGCTGGATGTTCACGCCCGGCCCGAGCATGATGTGCTTGTTGCGAGCACGTGCCTCGTCGGCAAGTACGCCGCCGTAGGCCACCGCGAGCGCCGGGTTCCAGGTGGAGGCGAGCGCGATCGACGCGGGCATCCAGGTGGCGAAGTCGTCGGTGCGGCCGGCGGGGCGCCAGGAGTCGAGGCTGAGCTCCTCGCGCACGCCGTGGGGACCGTCGGACATCCACATCTTGGGGATGCCGAGGCGAGGCACGCCGGCGGTGCAGAACTTCGAGTCGGCGTGCACCAGGCCGAGCTTTTCGTCGAGGGTGAGGCGCGGCAGCAGGTCCTCTACCCGCTCGTCCACCGGAGCGGCGGGATCGAGGTAGCGGGGTTTCAGCGCCTCCTGCGCGCGAAGGCCGGGGCAACAGAGCAGTAGCGACAGGGCGAAGACGGGAAGGAGATTCATCGGGGTTCCAAAGGGAGGGCCACACTCTGCTTCGGCCCAATACCCGGCCAAATGAAATCAAATCATGCCCTTGCGAGGATTGGCGGCGGGGGCAGCGAAGGCGGCGCCAAGCCGGAGCGAAGTGGGCGGGTGGAGACTTTCGGGCGGGGCGGCGGGGGAGATAGGGGGGGCCAGGCGGCAAGGGCGGGGGCCAGGCGGCCGCTGGCACCGCTGGTCCGCTGGGCCCCGCCACTGTACGCGCTCCAGCCCCGGCACTACGGCTTCGCCACTCCAGCCCAGGGACTACGGCTTCCCCATTCCCCCCTTTCAGCCTCCGTCGCTCTGCCTGCGTCGCGCAGCCTCCGTCGCTCTGCCTTCTTCATTCTTCCTTCGGCATCAGCCTTGCGCGTAGCGCTGCGGGCCAGGCCGGCGCAGGCTCCCGAAAATGGTTACGCAGCATAATTAAACTATTGATGCACGCGGAGGCGCGTATTCATGCTACTGCAAACTTATGCTTTCCAAGAGGTTGGTCCCCGGTGTCCAGTTCGTGATTCGGGCGGGTGTTTTGCCCGCAGCCTGCGCCCTCATGGTCGCCATGGCGCATACCGTGTCGGGGGCCGATCCCATCATCCACTCCGGCGACAACACCGGCACGATCACCAACTCCGGCAACATAGACAGTCCGGATCTGAACGGCATCGATGTGGATGGCAGCAACACCGCAACCGGAACCATTTCCAACTCAGGTATCATAACTATCACTGCCGACAGCGGCATCGGCATCGTTGTAGCCAACGCCAACTCTGGCACGATCACCAATGCCCTCGGTGCAACGATCGGACTCGCCGATACCGGGATCCGGGTCGCCAGCAACTCCGCCACCGGGACCATTTCCAACTCCGGTTCAATCAACACCCAATGGTCCAGCATCACTGTTGGCGCCGAGAACGCTGGCACGATCGAAAGCTCGGGCCACATCGAGACCAATTATGGACCCGCCATCAATGTTGGTACCCTTAACTCCGGCATGATTGGAATTTCGGGTACCATCGAAAGCTCCTCCAACAGCATTTACGTTAGCGGGGACAACACCGGCACAATCAACAATTCTGGCGAAATTACCGCCACACTGAACAACACTATTGATGCCATCTTCGTCCATGGCGACAATAGCGGCAGCATCACGAACTCGGGCAGGATTGATGTGCACGCGCCTGTCAACTCGGATTACTCTGCCGGGATCCATGTGGGTGGCAACACCGCCACCGGCACAATCACCAACTCTCGTGAAATCATAAGCACCGGCTCTGCTATATACACGGATCGCGAGAACTACGGCATTATCAGCAATACCTACACCATTAGTACTGGATCCCACGGAATTTTTGTGTCAACCGGGAACTTCGGCACCATCGAAAACGCTAACGGAGCAACCATCAACTCCGGCGCCGAGGGCATCTATGTTGGCGGCACTTCCGCCACCATCATCAGCGCCGGCACCATCACCTCGGTGACGAACGGCATCCGTGTCGCCGGCGCAACCGCCGGCAATATTAACAGCCCCGGCACGATCACCGCGACCAACGGTTACGGCATCGTTATCAATGGTGATGCCGGCAGCGTGACCGCGGCCACGATCCGCGCCGGCAACGCCGGTATCAATATTTCAGGCACTGTTGGCGACATCACCGTCACCACGGTGGTAGGTGCCAACGGCATCGCCCCTGCGGGCGGCTACGGCGTCAACGTCGGCGGCAACGCCGGCAATATCACTGCGACCAATGTTACATCCACTTCCGCGGGCCTCAACGTGGTCGGCACCGCCGCCTCAGTGACCTCCACCGGCTCCATCATCACCTCCGGCACGGCCGCCGATGGCATGCATGTGGGCGGTGCAGTAGGGGCTGGCGGCATCTCGGTGAACAACATAACCGCCACCGGCTACGGCGTCTACGCCGGTTCCACGGTGGACGGCAACCTCGCAGCCAACGGCACGATCAACGCCGGGCTCGATGGAATTTATGCCGGCGGCTCGGTAGGCGGCAATGTAGGCGGCGCGACCCTCGCGATCGGCCTCTCAGGCGCGGTGCAGAACGGCATCGTCATCAATGGTGATGCCGGCAGCGTGACCGCAGCCACGATCCACGCCGCCAACGACGGCATCGATGTCTCCGGCAACGTTGGCGACGTCACCGTTACCACGGTGATCGGTGCCGACGGCATCGCCCCTGCGGGCGGCTACGGTATTAATGTAGGCGGCAACGCCGGCAATATCACTGCCACCAATGGGACTTCCACTTCTGCGGGCATCGACGTGAGCGGCAACGCCACCTCGGTCTCCTCCGCTTCTTCGATCACATCCACCTCCGGCGATGGAGTGAACGTCACCGGCAATCTCGGTTCCTTCACCACCAACCGCATCACCGCCACCAACGGCACCGGCATCCGCGTAACCGGAGACTTGGGTGCCGCCACGAGCACCAACTACGGCGACATCACCTCCATGTACAACGGCATCTATGTAGGTGGTAACGTAGCAGGCAGGATAAATAATGCGAGCGGCGCGGCAATCAACTCCGAATATGAAGGCATCATGGTCGGGCTCAATAACACCGCAACCGGCACCATTTCCAACTCCGGTAGCATCACTAGCGCACGTAGTTGGGCGGGCGGCATCACTGTGAACGGTGCCAATTCCGGTGCGATCGAAAATGCGGTAGGTGCAACGATCGACTCCGATTACTATGGGATCATTGTCCGG
>CAJCBL010000001.1 GCA_903960515.1 uncultured Verrucomicrobiota bacterium | reverse complement strand
CGTCCGCCCCTCAAAGATTCGGCCGGCTCGCCGCGAGCCGTTCGCGGCCCCGCCGGGCGCTCAGCCCCGCTGAAAACCCGTCACTCTTCAGTTAATCGTATGAAAAAAGTAATCGTAAGTTTGGCCGTAGTCGCCATGGTGGGCATCGCCAAAGCAGATACAGCCGTCTTGTTCCCGAATGGAGATTTCGACTCTCCTGCGGGCGGGCCGGGCGACTGGCTCGAAGTCAGCGGCGGCGTTACTTACAGCTACCCGACCACTGGAGGCAACCCCAATGGTTACGGGGTCATGACGGATACGGGCGGTTGTGTCAGTTTGCGGGCAAAACCAGCCAGGGATTTGCGGGTGAAAATCACCCACCTTTGAGGTGAAGCATTGGCCTGCGGGTTCCCGAAAGGGCAAGCCTGTAGGTGATGAATCAACTCAAAGTGAATCAACGACTAACGATTGCAAGCCTGCACGAGCAGGGCTGGTCCAAGCGCAAGATAGCGCGGGAACTGGCCCTGGATCGGGCCACGGTGCGCAAGTATCTGGCCGGCTCCACCTCAAAATCACCCACCCCGCACACCGGCTCCATCACCCTGCCGGAGTCAAAATCACCCACCCACCCGCACATCGGCTCCCCGGTCCATCCCGGCCCGGCCAGTGTCTGTGATCCGTGGGAGGAGCCGATCGACAAGGCGTGGCAGGCCGGTTTGTCGGTCCAGCGGATTTACCAGGATCTGGTGGCCGAGCATCAGTTCCCGGGCAGCTACCACGCGGTGCGGCGATTTGTGCGCCGCCGGCATGGGAAGGCGGCCGAGTTGCCGTTCCGGCGTATGGAAGTGGCGCCGGGCCAGGAGATGCAGGTGGATTTTGGCCAGGGCGCGTGGGTGGTGGACAACGGCAAACGCCGCAAAACGCATCTGGTTCGCTGCGTGCTGAGCCATTCCCGCAAGGGCTACAGCGAAGCGGTGTGGCGGCAGACCGCCGAGAGTTTCATCCGCTGCCTGGAGAATGCCTTCCGGCATGTCGGCGGGGTGACCGCCACGGTCGTCATCGATAACTTGAAAGCCGGGGTGATCCAGGCCGACTGGTTCGACCCGGAACTCAATCCCAAGCTGGAGGACTTCGCCCGTCACTACGGCACCGCGATCCTGCCCACCAAGCCGGTCATGCCCCGGCACAAAGGGAAGGTCGAGGCCGGCGTGAAGTATGCACAGAACAACGCGGTCAAAGGGCGGAGTTTCGAGAGCCTGGCGGCGCAAAATCTCTTTCTCGCGGAGTGGGAACGCACCGTGGCCGACACGCGCATTCATGGCACCACGCGTCCGCAAGTCGGCAAGCGCTTTGCCGAAGTCGAGCAGCCCGTGTTGCGTCCGCTGCCGGCGATGATCTTCCCCGCCTTCGAGGAGGCGCCGCGCACCGTGCATCGCGATGGGTATGTCGAGTTCCGGCGGGCCTATTACTCGGGGCCGCCCGAATACGTGGGCCGCCAGGTTTGGGTCCGCCATGAAACCCGGCTGGTCCGCATCTACAATACCCGGCGCGAACAGATTGCCCTGCACGCGGGCGCGGAACCGGGGAAGTTCACCACCGATCCGGCTCATATCCATAGCCGCAAACGCCACCTCATTGAACGCGGCGTCGATCATCTCCTCGATCAATGTCGCCTGCTCGGCCCGCTGACAGGCACCTGGGCCGAAGCCATGCATCAAGCCCGCGGCCCCCAAGGGCTGCGCGTCATGCTCGGCCTGCTGCAACTGGCCGAGAAACATCCGGTTGCCAGATTGGAAAAAGCGGCGGCCACCGCCACGCACCACGGGGCCTGGCGGCTGCGCGACCTCAAGCGCCTGCTCGACCAACCCGCCAACGTCGTGCAACTCGATTTCCTCGAAACCCATCCCCTCATCCGTCCGCTCGACGCCTACCGCATCGAACCGGCGGCAAACCTCCCACCCAGTAATCCCATCCCATGACCCAACTCCAAACCACCCTGCGCCAACTCCGCCTCTCCGGCCTGGCCCAAACCCTCGACGTGCGCCTGCAAGAAGCGGCCGCCAGCCGCCTCGGCCACGGCGAGTTCCTCGAACTCATCTTCCAAGATGAGTTGAACGTGCGCCACCAGCGCCAACTGGAACGGCGCACCAAAGCGGCCGACTTCCGCGCCCTCAAGACGCTGGAAGACTTCGACTGGCCGTTCAACCCTTCCATCCGCCGGACACAGCTCTTCGAGCTGGCGGCAGGCAGCTACTTGCGCGAGGGCAAGGACATTTTGTTCCTCGGCCCGCCCGGCGTCGGCAAAACCCACTTGGCCCAGGCGCTGGGCTACGAAGCCATCAAGCAGGGCAAGGAAGTCCTCTATCGTTCCATCTTTGACCTGGTGCGCGACTTCCTCAAAGACGAAGCCTTCAAACAGCAGGACAAAACCCTGCGCCGTTACTTGAAACCCGACCTGGTCATCATCGACGACATGGGCCTCAAAGCCCTACCCAAGCAGTCGGGCGAATACCTGTTGGAAGTGGTCATGCGCCGCTACGAAAACCGCTCCACGATCATGACCAGCAACCGTCCGCTGGAAGACTGGGGCAAGCTGCTCTCCGACGTGCCGACGGCCGGAGCGATCCTGGACCGCTTCCTGCACCACGCCATCACCATCACGATCACCGGGCGCAGCTACCGGATGAAGGACACCCTGCCGCCACCCGCCGAACCCAAGAAAACCAAGAAGCCTAACGAACCGTCGACCGCCGGGGCCGCGAGCTGAGGGCTCGCAGCTCGGCCCCGGCTCGTTCTAACTCGCGATCAAACCTCTTGAAGACCTTAAAAAACGTGATATGAACTAAACGTACCTCGGGGTGGGTGATTTTGACCCGCAAATGAGCGGCGGGTTTTCACCCGCAAAATGACAGCGGCGCCTTCCAGCATGCCGCTCAGGTCGCAGCCACGGGTGTAGGTGACGGTCTGTTGTGGGACGTTGGTGGAGAGTTGCGGGGCGAAGTGGCGCTCCTGGATGACTAACATGCCGTCATATGTGGCCGGCGGCGCGAACATGCATGAAAACCGCCGGTTTGAAATTGTCGGCATGGCGTGAGTGAAAAATGTGAAAAAACCGGCAGCGGTAACTGCCGGTTGGCGGGGGGGCAAGGAGTGTGCGGTGGTTCAGCTTTGGATTTGGTCTTTCATGCGAAAGCTGGAGCCTTCGATCATGACCGTCTCGGCATGGTGGAGCAGCCGGTCCAGGACGGCGGAGGCGATGGTGCTGTCG